>DASYQG010000127.1:0-10951 GCA_036005825.1 Chitinophagaceae bacterium
CCTTCCCAAAACATGCCTTTGCCGCTTGTTGCATTACTGATACCAGCAGCACTTGTTATTATAAATTGCAATTGTCTTACTAATGAATCAAATTGCTTTTGCTTATTCCTGATGTCACTTAACCCTGGAACTACTGAAGGAACACCATCGTGAAAAATTATTGTGGCGCCCTGGTGAGCAAGAGATACTAATTTTTGCAAAGTAGCTAATGGCAAATATTTTACTCCGCTTAAAACTATTGTTTCATAATCTCCACCCGGTGCTTTTATTTTCCCATTGGCGAATTTTAAGAGTTGAATTTGTTTATCACTGATCAGGTCCCAGCTGTAGCCTAATTCCAGCATCTCTTCTGCAGCTTTATTAAATGAGGTATTCTCAAACCCTTCCATTCCATCATAATGATGTAGCATACCGCCACGGGATGGTTGGTTGTTCCTATCCGCAAATGGGAAATACAGCAGTACATCATTATCAGGTTTGCCTGCTTGCAAAAAACTCTGACATCTCGCCGCATACCCATTCAATGCATTAAAATCTTTCCAGAAAGGATTGGCAGGCGTAAAATGAACCGCGGCATAGAATAACCAACCGGGCCATGGCTCATTTTGCGGTGAATAATTTGTTCCATGATAAAAAATATGATTCACACCTCCGAGGAAATATTTATCAAGTATCAATTTTACATCACCAAGCGATGAAAGAAAGTGTTCATTTAGCCATGTTGCGGATTCAGAAGATGCCAATGGCTTACCCATAACATGTGCTGACGAAGTTGCAAATTTAAAACGGGTAAGATTTGTTCCTTCTGTTTCGGGGATATCTATCGTTGCATACAAGTCGAGAATATTGGCCGGTGAGCCATGACTTTGATTACGTATCAATTTTCCTTTTGCTTTTGCCCATTGATGCCAGGGCTCTGTGAATTTTTCCAGCAAAAGCTCAGAGATCGTTTCCCTGTAATCATATAATACTCTTGTATGCTTATCAGAATTATCAGTGGCAAATAATACAGGCAATTCATTTTTCAGGTCATAACCTCTTCGCTTTTTAAATTCATTAAAGAAATTTGGCGTCCAGTTGCTTTGTCCTCTTGCATCATCCACTTCATAACTGTCATTAAAAAAACTCCGAAGCCCCGAAATATTTTTTCCTGCAAATGCTTTATCAAATCTTGATAAATAATTTTTCAACGCCTGGTCACTAAAGTGATCAATAGCTCTTCCTTCGCCACCCGGTGCCGCTCTTTCAACCATTTTACCATGTAATCCTTCAAAGAGAGCAATCAATTGCCATTTACCAGAAGGAGCGGTCCAATTCAATTTTCCGTTGATAACATTAGTCGTTAAATCTATTGCTTTTCCAGTTTCATCATAAGCCATCAGTAGTTTTAAAGGTAACAATACATCAAACCTTACCTGGTCTAAGGCCATTTCCTGCAAATTCTTATTTGCTGATATTGGTGAAAGCACCTGTTCAACTTTCAAAGGTTTTCCATTCGCAGTTCTTACAAAACTTTCCTGGCGATATTGAATTGTATCTTTCAACATCTCCCCTCCATTCAATGTGTAAGTTTTATTTGCGATGTATTTACTTGCATCTTTATCTTCAACCCACGGTCCGCCGAAAGGCCAGCCAGTTCCTGTGGCCATATCAATTCCTAAATTCAATCGCTTGGCTTCCGATAATGTATATTGAAACATCTCCATCCATTTCGGCGATAAGAAATCAATGAACTTATCTTCCGCACCTTTCACGCCATAGATCGGTGTTATTTCCAAACCACCCAAGCCTGCCTGCTGATATTGTTGCATTGCTGCAGTTAAATTTTGTTTGTCAACTGCACTACCCTGCCACCACCAACGTGTCCATGGTTTAGTTTGCTGCGTTATCGCCGGCCATTTGATCTGCCCAAAAAGAAAATTCGTAAAAGCAATTGCAAGACAAGCAATGAAGATTTTCTTCGACATGAATTTTATTATTGTGTTACTAACTTTTGTAATTCTATTCAACTTTTCTTGCGACGCTCCGTTCAACATTCTGTTCAACATTGAGCAATTGAGCTGCAGTTTACCCTGAGCCTGTCCAAGGGTCGCACTCTTGTACTGCATCAACTCTATTCAACATATTCAATTCGATCACACATTTCTTATCCGAAAATGTTGAACCCCTACGGGGTTCGCATTATCATTATATTCTTTTTCCCCCGGGTTAAAACCCGGGGCTACCAACATTAAGCCCCTACGGGGCTTTAAGAACTCTTAAAATAAGCTGGCCTGTAAACCAGCAAGCCCCTTTACGGGGTTTGGAGGTTTAGTTCAACCGCATACACATCTGTATTGCCTTCAAAGTTCGCTCTGAATATAATCCATTTACCATCGGGGCTAAAATGCACATTCGGTTCCAATTTATAATTATGATTCTTCATATTCACCAACTTTGTTGATCTGAATTTATCTCCTTCCGGTGTAAATAAATATATCCATTTACCATCTTTTGCTTTAGCCACTTGTCCTGAATCTCCACCATCACCACAAAATAATTTTTGATCCGGCGAAGTATTAAAATGAATACTCCATTCATCTCTTGTAAGACTATATTTTCTTTCAACTCCTGTTTTTACATCAGCGCCTCCTACAAAAAAGGTAACACTTCTTGGTTGTTGAAGATCGAACCAAATAGTTTTTCCATCCGGAGCAAACCACTCGTGTCCCGCAATTTCCATATCCATTGTTCTTTTGTGTATCAGCTTCACCTCTTTTATATCGATGTTGATCGTCCATATTCTGTCAACTTTATGCCATGGCCCTTCATGACAAAACATTAAAAGTCTTGGGTCAATAGTTGAAAACTGTACATGATTCAACCATGCAGTATCTGAAAAGAGTTTAGTTAGTTGACCCGTCCTTACATTTACAGTAAATAAAGTTCGCTTGAGTTTTGCCTCATAGATAAGATTGAAATAACTACTTTTATCAGGATTATTTTTTAATATTTCTTTTTCTTCATCACTGCTCCAGGCACCACCCAATAAAGTTTCATCTGCATTTAAGCTGGTAATACTTGCTTTAAAATCTGCAGGAAAAACATAGATCAGTTTTGTTTGTTTGGTATCAATATGTGTTGAAAATATTGAATCCTTTACCTGGTAATAAACGAGTTTGTTTTTTGGCGCAACTATTTCACCATTCATCGCATTCACCTGGTGAGTCAATTGCTCAACTTTTAGCGTTTTAAGATCAACACTGTACAATTGTTTATTCCCCGCTGTTATATTCCCTGTCTCTTGCTTTACGGAATCATTGTTAGCGGTATTCAAATAATCAGTTCCATAAAAAACCATCTTGCCGCCAACAAAAGGGTTATTATGAAAATAGAAACTCATGTTATTCCCTTCTCTTCTGGTAAGCTTTATTATTTTATGCCCTGTTGATTCATCAACCCATTCATTGGGCATTTTTTTACCACCGGTTTCCATTTTGGTTTGTGCGTTGGTAAAATGAAAGGGCAGTATAAAGAATAGAAGTTGAAGCCAAAAGACGATAAAAGGTTTTTTGATTTTCATATAGCAATCTTGAGTTTATAAAGTAACAATTAAAGAGCAAGTTCTGTATCCTGTACAGTGCTGAAATAACTCCTTATTTAATAATCACCGGGATCTTTAGAACCGTAACAGAATAAGGCGGCAGAGAATGATTGAATTTATTGGTACTGACTAACAACTTTTGCTCGTCAGGCTTTAACTTCTCCAACTCTGCAACTTTATTATAACTATAAATATCATTTGCCGCTAGAGTTTGCACCACGCCTTCAGCTTTTGACAATTTGCATCCCCTTAAATCCAATTCGACTTGTTGAGAAGTTGAGGCGCTATTTACAATTTTGATGATCAATTCTCCTTTTTGCTTATCAATAACTGCACTGCTGTAAAGACTATCCTCCCCCGCTATTGCTTTGTCGTTCTCAGTTATGGCCACTACATGTGTTCCTCTATTTGTTGAAAATAATTTTTGAACATAATAATTAGGTGTAGACATCGAATTCAAATTATCAAACCATATCAGGTCTGGTCGCCATTGCCATGCATCTACATGCGCAAACAAGGGAGCATAAGAACACATTTGTACTATATCAGCATTTCGTTCGAGCCCGGTCATAAAAGCGGCTTCTGCCAAAGCTGACTCCCAATTATTACGACTTTCTGCATCAGGATTATCTTTTGAATGGGCTGCATATTCTCCCGCAAAAACTTTTGGGCCGGTTCTTTCATAGTTATCATACCGGCTCGCATTACCAAAAAACCATTTCGGAGGTTTATAATAATGCTCATCGATCAATGAAGGTCTTAATTGCTTTAGTTCTTTCCATGCATAATTGAAATATTCACCTTCGGCATACGGTCCGGCGCCCGATACAATGTTTATGTCAGGATATTTTGAAAGAATTGCTTTTTCAAAAACTTTATATCTTTCTATATACTGAGGTTCCCATTGCTCATTGCCAACACCAATAAATTTTAAATTGAACGGAGCAGGATGTCCCATTTCATTTCTAAGCTTTCCCCATTTTGTAGTTATCGAACCATTTGCAAATTCGATCAGATCAAGCGCATCATTAATGTATGGTTGTAATTCATCCATAGCGACTACTTCAGCACTATTGAACTGGCAAGCCATGCCACAATTCAAGATCGGTAAAGGCTCTGCACCTGCATCTTCACTCAACAAAAAGTATTCATAAAAGCCCAAACCAAAAGTTTGATAATAATCAGGGGCCGCTCTTCGTGGAAATTCAACATTCCATCGATTCATGATCAGTTTTCTATTCTCTACATTGCCAACTGTTGTTTTCCATTGATAACGATTTGTCAATTCTCTTCCTTCTACAATGCATCCACCGGGAAAACGTACAAACCCAGGCTTTAGATCAGCGATCTTTTGCACCAGGTCATTTCTTAAACCACCAGGTCTGTTCTTCCATGTATCATGCGGAAATAGTGATATCATATCTATATCGATCACACCTTTTCCCTCAAACACTAAATTCAGTCTTCCTCTTTGTGCAGTGTCATTGGTTGTTATCGTAGCAGAATATTTTTTCCAATCCTTTCCAAAATTTTCTACTGAGCCGTTACCGATCACCTTTCCTGCATAGTTTAGCAACTGAATTTTTATTTTTATATCGTTAGGTTGCTCAGCCCTGATCATCATGCAGAAATCATACTGCTTTTCTTTATGAAAACCCATTCCTCTGAAACCTTCGTTTGTCAATGAAAAATTACCTTCAGCATTGTTGATGCCTACTCTTGCAAATCTTGAATTACCTGAATTGTCTGACTTGTTTATAATAACTATACTCCCTTTCTGATAATTTATTCTTTCATCATCCCACCCCATCATTGCAATGGGAAATTCAAAAGAACGATTCTTCACTAATTCTGCATATAATCCTCCATCTGCACCAAAGTTTATATCTTCAAAAAATACACCCCACATAGTTGGAGCTACTGCTGTAACTGGTTTATCGGCAATAACAGTTAGTTTTCTTTGTGAAAATAGTTGTAAACAGATGCAACATATCAACAAGCAAATAATTGTCTTCTTCACTCTTTCTTTAGTTAAATGACCATCGCCGATTAATATCACTTTTGATTTCATAATGTAATCTAAAATAAAATGGCGGTCATAGAACCTGACTCGCCATTTTTTGTCCTGCTTGCTTTATGAAAAGCTATTTTAATACCCGGGGTTTTGAGAATAAAGGCCCGGTGCTGCATCCATTTGTGACTGTGGAACTGGATAGATAATCGAATTTGCAGTTATCTGGTTCATTTTATGCAGCGCGGCATCTTCAACTGTTCTCCATGCATTCATTATTGTTATAAGATTGCCACTTCTTTGCAGATCAAACCATCTCAATCCTTCACCTGCAAATTCTCTTCTTCTTTCATCAAACAATTGTGCTAACGTAACATTAGAGATTGCGGGTTGTCCTGCCCTGGCTCTTACCTGGTTCACTATCGCATCCACGTCAGTCTGTGTGCCAGTTGCGCCATGCAAAATGCATTCAGCTTTGCGCATCAACACATCAGTATATCTTATAGCGATAAAATTGATACCCCAATCAAAACGGTTAACTGAAGTCGGGATTTTTGTTGTGTCCAGATATTTTCTAAAAAATGCATGCAGATCGGTTGTACCAAAGTTGTTGTATGGAGTTGTATGTAAAAACGGTGTCCGGCGAGTGTCAACGGGAGAAACAGTAGAATAACTATTCAACAAATCATTTGAAACAGAAGGTGTGCCCAGTGCTCCAGCTGCATTGGTATTGGATAAGGTATTTAAGTATGCCTGCGGCACCAGTTGCCACGGATAACTTGCCCCCAAAACTGGGTTGGTCTGACCCGTAAGATACATAACATCAAATACGGCTTCTTTATTTGCCGTAGGGTTTTGATTGCTATAAGAGAAAATTCCCGTCGTAGGTACGCCCCCTGGGGTTAACCATGCATACGCATTCGGATTAAATACAAACCCACCGTTCGTGATTACGTCTTGTAACAATGTTAATGCGTTTCCCCATTCATTTAATCCTAGACCTGGTCCCTCAATGGAATAGGTTGGCCCGGAACGAGCCATGTACACTTCTGCAAGCAATGTTTCTGCTGCAAATTTGGTTGCTCTGCCCACATCAATTGCACTGTAGGAAGGAAACGTGCCGGCGAAGTTTGAAGGCAAATTCGCTATTGCAAATTGAAGATCGGAAATGATAGATGTGTATACATCGGCAACAGCGCTACGCGGAATACTAGTCGCTTCAACAGCTGTTACCGGGTGATCAACAATTGGTACTTTACCAAAATACTTAACAAGATCAAAATAGAAAAAAGCACGCAGAAACCTTGCTTCGGCGGTTAACCTGTTTGCTAACGGTACGGAGCCAATATAACTACCATTTTTGGCAATTTGATCCAGTACAGTATTAGCTCTGAATATTCCACTAAAATTTGCACTCCATGCTTCTTCAACATAAACATTCGGAGCTATTCCCACTGCAAAATTATTTATGGGATCGGGGTCACGACCAACATCATTGGTAGGATAGATATTATCAGATCTTACTTCAGAGAGGAATAGCACCCTGTCTGAATAGCCTCTCAGAGAATTATAAGTGGCATTAACGGCTTTTATAAAATCATTGGGCTGCTGATAAAAAGTTTGAGTTGTTTCCGTTGAGATCGGCACCCGGTTTAGATCCTTTTCGCATGATGAAAGGATGCCAGCAACTATGATTAAAATTATATATATATTTTTCATTCTTTCTAGATTAGAATTATTTAAAAAGTAAATGATAATCCGAATATCAAAGATTTGGGCAGCGGGATACCACCATAATCTCCTGCTTCCGGATATGAACCATTGGTGCTTACAGTAGTATTAGCGGCTTCCGGATTTAAACCATTAACATATTTATCATGACCAAAAAAGTTTTCCAACGTGAAATAAATCCTTGCTTCGTGTATCGCCTGGCTTTTAAAAAGGGTTTTCAAATTATAGCCCAGTGAAATATTTCTCACTCTGAAATAGTCTGATGAATATAACCAATCAGTGGCAGCAGTGATCGGGTTGTTATATGTTGAATATGCTTTACCGAACCGACCCTCGCCCTGGTTTGTTTCCGAATACCATCTGTCTACAAAAGATGCGGGATGATTGTCAGATCTTCCCTGGCCCGGACGTGAAATGGCTCTACCCAATTGTGAATAGATCTGACCACCCCATTGACCCTGGATCAAAACATTTAAGTCAAACCCTTTATACCGAACTGTATTGGTCATACCCCATGTATAATCAGGGTTAGGATGTCCTACTATTTGTTTATCTGCTTCAGTTATTATACCATCTTTGTTAAGATCCTGGAACTTAAAGTCACCGGGTTGTTCATTACCGTAACGAGGCACATTGTCAACAATATCTTTTGCTGTTAAAAATCCAAGTACTTTCAAAACATAAATACTGTTCAATGGTGAACCAACACGCAGTATTTGGTCTGACACCGTAAAACCATTAGGAATGATGACCTGGGTTTGACCGGGTGCTAACGCCTCGATCTTATTTGTATTATGTGTTAGATTTACTGAAGTGGTCCATTGTACTTTACCGACAATGTTGCGTGAAGTAATTTCAAGTTCCTGGCCGATGTTTCTTACTTCGCCAATATTTGTAAGATAGGACGGAAATCCGGTTACTCCTAAAGCCTGGACATTCAATAATAAGTCCGTGTTTAATTTATTATAATAATCAAATGACCCGGTAATACGATTTTTTAATATCCCAAAATCAAAACCAATATCATAAGTCTGCGATTTTTCCCATTTCAGATCAGGATTAGCCAAAACATTTGGCGCTTGTCCAATTGCTGCTGCTGGTGCACCAAGAGGGTATCCAAAAGATCCGATGGTTGCAGCCCATGGATAATCATTAGGCAAGTTATTATTACCGTTCACCCCATAAGACACCCGTAACTTCAGATCGCTGAGGAAATCTATTCCTTTCATAAAATTCTCATCCGTTACTACCCATTTTAAAGAAACAGATGGAAATGTACCATATTTTGTATTCGCGCCAAATCTTGATGAACCATCTCTACGTATACTTGCCGCTAAAAAATATTTGTCTTTATAACCATATTGCAGACGACCAAAAAAAGAGGTCAGTACATTTTCAGTCGCCGTTGTATTTCCTGTAACAGCCGCCGCCGCATTTAATGTTTGTATCACAGCGCTTGTATATCCACCACTTGAACTTAATGTAGTTCTGTCAAACCTATCCCAATTGTATGCAAAGCCTGCCAACGCATTTAAGCTGCTATGATATTTGTCGAACATCTTGGTATATGAAAGTGTATTCTCATTTACAAATGTTTGCCTTCGATAACTATTATAAGTGCCCGAAGTACCAGTCAGGAGGTTATTTGCTCCGGTAAATGTTCTGTTAGCCTGAGTACCAGTTGTTACATAAGGGACATAGGTTGATGTAGCATTATCGGTATTATCTAAATTAACGGAACTTCTTAAATTCAATCCATTGATGATTTGCCATTCTCCATACATACTTCCGATGGTTCGGTATCGTTTTGTAACGCCTTTATTGTATGTTAATTTACCTACAGGCGAGTTTGTCGTACTGCTCCAAAGGTATTGGCCGTTTTTTCCGGTATTAACAAAAACTCCCATTGTATCTTCCTGCACCGGAGCCAAACTAAGTGCCTGGTGAAAAACTGCATCTTTACTATCTATACCCGGATCTTCTGTGATGGAATATGATGGCAGGATACTCACTCCAAGTTTTATTTTCTTGCTGACATTTACATCCACATTTGCCCGGATAGAATAAACTTTGTAACCTACATTCATTATAAAAGCATCATTGGCGCCATAGTTTCCTGAAATAAAATATCTCACAGCGTCTGTGCCTCCACTAGCCGAGATTTCATAATTCTGAATTGGGCCCTTTCTTTCTATTTCATCCTGCCAATCTATATACCGTAAACCAGGATGCCCGGGCATTGACCACCTGGGATCAGCAATATAATTTGGATTTAAGCTTCCGACTTTTGCCAAACGTGTTGCATAATCATCGTTAGCAGTTGCACCAGTTGATCCATATTGTGCTACATATTGTGCATTAATTACCTCAACTGCCTGGGCGATCCACTGATCACCATTCATCATCTCCAATTTTTTTGAGGCTTCATTATATCCTCCATATGCATTAAATGTGATTTTAGCTTTTCCAACCTGGCCACGTTTGGTTGTGATCAATACAACACCGTTTGATGCTCTTGAACCATAAATCGCCGCAGCGGCAGCATCTTTTAATACTTCGATACTTTCAATATCATTTGGATTAATATTATCTAAAGGATTGCCAGTTGAAAAAGTACCGTTACCACTATTACTTGAATTTACAGACAATGGGAAACCATCAACTACATAGAGTGGTTCGTTTCCCCCACTGATAGAACCAGAACCTCTTACCTGTATGCTAAAGCCTTTGCCTGGTATACCTGTATTTTGTCTTACGGTGACACCAGCTAATTGACCGACCATCGCCTGGTCTACACGCATAATAGGTCTTTCATCAAAGTTTTCATTTTTCAATTTGCTGACTGCGCCAGTTACACTTTTTTTCTTTTGAGAACCATACCCAACGACTACCACATCCTGTAACGACGTGGCTAAGTTTACAAGTGATATGGGAATTTCATTTCTGTTATTTACAGCAACCTCCAGCTCACTGAAGCCAACAGAAGAAATTACAAGAACAGAATTACCAGAAGGAGCATTCAACGCAAACAACCCTTCCGTTGTAGTAGCAGTCGCTATGTTAGTTCCTTTTACGAGCACAGTTGCACCGGATACCGGTTTACCTGCATCATCAGTTACTTTTCCTGATACTTTAAAATTGTTTTGCGAAAAAGCGAACGTGGTAACGGAGAAAAATAATATCAGCAAGACACCACTTCTTGCAAAAGCAGTTTTTCTTTTCATACAGCAGCAATTTTAATGAACACACAAGGTAAAACTGCTGTCATAACTCTGCGTCCTGACCTGTCCTGATAAATATTAAATATTTACGCAATCGTTCCCGAAAAAATCGATTAACTAATATAGTGTTTATAAATCCAGCGGGTTATACACAACAAAGCTGTTGCATAACTTGCTTCAATTGTGTCTTTAACATTGAAACAATATGATTGCCACCTTCGTGACTAAATTAATATTCAAAATCTATTTATAGCTTCTTTTCAGCCATTCTTCAGGCACAGGAATGATGCAGATATTCATTGTTCTGTTATCTGCAGACAACATAGCAGATTGAATCTGGATCTTTGTTCCATCGGGACTCATTGTTGGATGCGGATGATCTGCTGCAGTAGTTTTATGGCCTGT
>DASYQG010000128.1:0-7227 GCA_036005825.1 Chitinophagaceae bacterium
TCCTTCTCTTGAGATCAACTCCTCATGAGTGCCGACCTCTTTTACTTCACCTTTATCCAGCACAATTATCTTGCTTGCTTTGCGAATGGTGGAAAGCCGGTGTGCGATAACAATAGAGGTTCTTCCTGCGATCAATTTATCGATCGCATTTTGTATCATCATCTCACTTTCTGTGTCAACAGAGGAAGTGGCTTCATCCAAAATAAGTATAGAAGGATTATACAATAATGCCCTGATGAAAGAAAGAAGCTGACGCTGACCTAAGGAAAGTGTAGCACCTCTTTCCATTACATTAAAATCATAATTGCCCGGCAACATCATAATAAAATCATGCATACCTATAAGTTTTGCCGCTTCAATCACATTTTCTCTTGGAATATCCGGATTACGTAAAGTAATATTATCAATAATAGAACCGGAAAAAAGAAAAACATCCTGTAATACGACACCAACGCTTTTACGCAATCTGTCAATATCATATTTTTCAATATTCATATCATCGATTTTTATTTCGCCGCTTTGAATATGATAAAGACGATTGAGTAAACTGATGATCGTTGTTTTGCCGCTGCCGGTATGTCCAACAATGGCAACTGTTTCCCCGGGATTAACAGTAAAAGAAACATTTTTTAAAACAGGGTTACCGGGATTGTAACCAAACACTACATTTTCAAACCCGATCTTTCCTTTTATATGCGAAGGTTTGTATGCATCAACATGAGAAGGTTGTAAATGATCTTCGTTATCCAGCACTTTGAAAACTCTTTCACTCGCCACCATTCCCATTTGCAATACATTGAATTTATCCGCTATCACTCTTAATGGTCGAAAGATCAAATTCAAACAAAGAATAAATGCCATTAATGTTCCTTGCTGGCTTTGTTTAAGAACTACTGCTTCCTGCGAGGTCTGGTAAACAATAAGGCCGATAGACGTGGCTAAAACAATTTCAACAATGGGAAAGAAAATAGAATAGGCCCAGATAGCATGAACGTTAGCATTACGATGCTCCTTATTTATGTTTTTAAACTTTTCAAATTCCCTTTCCTCTGCTGCAAATGCCTGCACTACCGACATACCGGTAATATGCTCCTGCACAAAAGCATTTAGTTGTGCAACAGCATTTCTTACACGATGAAAAGATTTATTTACACTTTCTTTAAAATAATAAGTGGCAATAAGTAAGATCGGGAAGGGAACTAATGCGATCAGGGTTAATCTCCAATCGGCCCAGAACATATAGCTTAATACACAAATAATAGAAAGCAAGTCTGCAACGATCGGGATAAATCCATCAGCAAATACATCATTGATCCTTTCGATGTCATCTACTGTTCTTGTTGTTAATGTTCCGATCGGAGTTTTATCAAATTGAGAAAGATTCAATGAAAGAACTTTCTTATATACTTTTATCCGAAGATCTTTTACCACGTTCTGTCCAAGCCATGCAGTAATGTATGAAAAATAAAAACGTAAGGCAGTTTCAACAAAAAGAAAAACAACCTGGATAATAGTTATCAGCACCAGCATGCCGGTTATTGTTAGCCCATTGAAGTATGTTGCTTTTTTATCGCCAGCGATGTATTTGTCAACAGTTAATTGAATAAGGATAGGACGAACGGGAGTAAAAACCGCCAGTATGATCGCCAATGCGATTGACCAGTAAAATCTTTTTTTATAAGGTGCGGCAAACCGCATCACTCTTTTCAAAAGATCGAAATCGAAAAATTTTTTATTGATGCCGCTGGCCATTTTTTATAAACAACAAATGTAGAAAGAAGAAAAGGAAAACAGTTACCGGTTATCAGGAACTTAGTTATTCGTTAACGGTTATTGGTTACGGGTAATTGAGCATCACCACTTTTAACCACGTCGGGTTCTGTTTCTCCCATTGCAATTTTATAGGCTTTGATAAAAATTGCACCCAGGTTTTTATATGGAGGTATATAGTCGTCAAATTCCGGTACATTGGCTAGCTTTTTAAACTCTTTCCAGAATGGTATCCAATCAATATTGCTTCCGTTCCTGACTTTTTCTGTCAACAGTTTAAAAAAGGGAACATTGATGATCGTTTTACCAATTTGTTTGGATGCAATAATATGCGCATCCGGAGCTTTTGCCAGCACATTATGGATAAGATAATAACCTCCACATGAACCAAGAAATACAATTTTTGATGTATTTGCCATTTGTGCAATAGTATATGGTGCAGTATAGCTATGACCTCTATGTATTGTAACAGTCGGATAAATATTATTTCTTACAAGATAGCTGCACAATTCTTTTTGTGCTTTTTCATCTTCTCCATTTTCCTGTGGCAATGCCCTGTTAGCATAAATAGAAACGGGTTTGCCCTTTAGAGATTGAAAGCTCACCCACTTATTATTACTTGTCATTCTCCAATTGGAATTTTTAAAAATATTCACAAATTCATTGAAAATACCCATGTCTGATTTCTCTCCATAAAAAAATACTTGCATAATAACACGACCACTATCGCCTGCAAGAGATGAATATGGAATACTATATACGGGAGGTATCCCTAACTCTTTTGTTAAGTCTATGTTTTTTGTGGAATCAGCAGATAGGAAAAGTTCCCGTAAGAGGTTGTATATTACTATTCCCCTTTTATTATTGCGTGAAACATTACGGTCATAATTCCAATTTACATTTTGCAACATTTCGTCTGCAAGAGGTTTATTCGTTTCAACAATACTTGCATACGAATCGGCTACATCCACTCCATCTTCAAGGCCTACTGATCTTTCCAAATTACCAACGAAAGCTCTCATCAGGTCACTGGCATTTTCCTGGTTAGGGAAAGAAGAAAGAAAGGTGCTTAATGTGTTATAGCCTGCCGCCATTTTTAAAAACTTACGGTAACGATCAAACATTACGAGCTTCAATACAGAGTCCCCACGATTGCCAGCCCGACTCATCATTAATGGAAAAACCCCTTTTACAAAACTGGATGTATAAATAATCCCATCACTAAGAACAGCCAGGTAATAAAGCTCCTGCGCATTCAATGATTGAATGATCCTGAAACGTGTTACTGCTTCTTCTTCGTGCAAAGCATTTATTGTATTTACAAAAACCTGCTGTGCCTTTTTTTCCATCATGTCATTGAGTGATTCGAACTCGAATGCAGTATCCTTATTCAACAATCGTTCTGTATAATCAAGATGTGTTTTTACCAACAACTTATAATATTGAATAGAATCCTTTCTTACAGCATCGATCTCCGATAATGTCATTTTCCCTTTTACAATATTGTCAAGAAATGGAAAATATAACTGTCCGCTGCCGCCACTTGTTGTCATTTTTGTGATCGTTTCCACAAATGGGTCCTTCACCTTTTTTATGCGATTGCCAAGAATATTATTGGCAGCAGCATAATCATACAATTGTTTTGGATAAAGATGCCCTGCTGCTATAATCAGGCTATCAATAAATGGAAGATCAGGAATTTGCCGAAGAGTTGTAAGCAATTTAGCAAAGGTTTGTTCAGGATGCTGTTCGCAATATTTTCTTACTAAAATATTTTTCGATGTTTTGTATCCACTATTTTTTTCAAATGCTGTACAATCGAGCAGCGGTCGTGCAACATCATAGGGAAGCTGAGCTATATAGTTTTCAATGCTTTCTTTTTTAATATCCAGGTCTATACACTTCTCATAGCCTTCGAGCATTTCGGGCAGGTATGTTGAAACAAAATGTTTGTAACGCCAATTTGCATTCAGGTCACGCAACAATCTTTCAATTCCGCGGATATAAAGGACTTTTGTTTGGCCGTTCATTGCAGAATCTTTCTCGATCCTTTTTTGCAGGTCATTTACTTTATTGACCAGCGCATTGGTTATTTGAATATTTACTTCTTCATTAAAAGAAGGAGAGAAAAGTTTGTCATCTTTACCGTCAGATTGCAAAGCTTTCTTTTGTTCTGCATCTACATAATCATGGAAAAGTTCGCGGCTGCGATCTGGCTTCAGCGTCGGGTCTTTTGGATTTTGACCAAAAGAGGTAAAGGAAGCTAAAAGGAAAAAAAACAGGATATATGTGTATTGTCGAATTGCTATCATAAGGATGGTCTTACAAAAATAGAACATTCATTTTTAAATGGTACGAATGAGGGTACAGACAGGATTTCAGGCATTATGGCGGCCAATCGCATGTTAAAATTATTCATAATCCGGCAATACCCGAAGCTTTATTAATTTTTCATTAAGTCTGTGTTATGCAAGGCCGGATTTGCAGGGCAAGAAGCATTTTCAATTAGGTTTGCGAAAATTTACGCAGGAATATGGATATAAGGTCCCGAAAAGTATTGATCGCTGATGATGAGCCGGATATTCTGGAGATCCTCAAGTATAACCTGCTAAAGGAGGGATACCAGGTGGTAACAGCGAAAGATGGGGATGAAGCTATTGAAAAGGCAAAGATGTTTAACCCCGACCTTATCGTACTCGATATAATGATGCCGAAAAAAAATGGAGTGGAAGTATGTGAGATCCTTCGGCTTCTTCCGGCATTTAAGAGCACACTCATACTTTTTTTGACTGCGTTAAGCGATGAAAGCACACAAATAAGAGGATTGGAAACCGGGGCCGATGATTATATTAATAAGCCCATCAGTCCAAAAGTTTTCCTTAGCAAAGTGAGTTCGCTTTTCCGCCGTTTAAATAAAAGTGAAGGAAAAGTGATCGCTATAAATGGGCTGATCATCGATCCTGAAAAATTCATTGTTCAATACAATTCGAAAGACATTTCTCTTGCAAAAAAAGAATTTGAATTGCTTTACCTGCTTGCATCAAAACCCGGAAGAGTATTTGTAAGAAATGAAATACTGAGCCAGGTATGGGGCGCCGAAGTAATAGTTGGCGATCGTACCATTGATGTTCATATCAGGAAAATCCGCCAGAAACTAGGTGTTGATTGTATTACTACAGTAAAAGGCGTTGGATATAAATTTGAGCTATGAGTCGTGAGCTGCGAGTTACGGGTAAATTTTCATTCATTACAGCTAGCAGCTAATAGCTCGTAGCTCGTAGCTTTGCTTCTATGCTTTCACCCAAAAATATTTCTCCCCGGCAGCTTTCATTTTTAACAGCAGTTATATTATCAGTACCCGTTGGTTTTTTAGTTTGGATAATTGAAAAAGATTGGCGTTGGGGTTTAGGTTCATTTATTGTAATTCTTATTGGCAGCTACTATCTCATCCTATTTATGCTGGAGCATTTTATTTATCGTAAAATAAAACTCATTTATAAACAGATCTACCAAACAAAAGCTACTAAAAAAGAAGAAACATATTATAAATATATTCTTCCCCAGAAAAGCATTGATGAAGTAAGAGAAGATGTAGAAAAATGGGCCGAAGAAAATAAACAGGAAATGGAAGTGTTGAAACAGAACGAGCAGTTTCGTCGTGAATTTTTACAAAATCTTTCTCATGAATTTAAAACACCTGTATTTGCCATCCAGGGTTATGTAGAAAGCCTGCTCAGTGGTGGTATGCATAACCCCGAGATCAATAAAAGGTTTTTAGAAAAAACTGAAAGAAATGTACAACGACTTACTAATCTCATACAGGACCTTGATGAAATTTCAAAATTGGAAAGAGGTGAGCTGGTGCTGACCAAAACGAATTTTGTAATCCAGGAATTTATAAAAGAAGTTTTTGAAAGTCTTTCTATAAAAGCCGAAAACCAACAGATCGGTTTCAATATAAAAAAGGGTTGTGAGTCACCATTGACTGTTTTTGCCGATAAAGAAAAAATAAGGCAGGTGCTCATTAACCTTCTTGATAATTCCGTTAAATACAGTAAACAGGGCGGTCATATAGTAGCCAGTATGTATAAGGTGGATGAAAAACATATTTTGGTTGAAATAAGTGATGATGGTATCGGCGTCCCGGAAAAACACCTGCAACGGATCTTTGAACGATTTTACAGAACCGAAGGAGGTCGTAGCCGTGATATTACCGGAAGTGGATTAGGATTGGCAATTTGCAAACATATCATCGAAGCCCACGGACAAACCATACATGTACGAAGTACCGAAGGTGTTGGAACTACAATTGGATTTACCCTGGAGGCGAGAAAAGATTAAGATTGAAAAACTAATAATAAGCAGGCATTCCCTGTTCTAATGCATTTAAAAAATCTATTGCTTCTTCACTCATTTTTGTGCTCATCAAATTTCCATTTAGTAAAAAAGCAAAATGATTGCAGGAATCATTCTTCATTTTAAAATCTACCTCCTGCATTTTTTGACCTTTGGCATAAAAGAACATTTTTCCATCATAGCCGCATTTGAACTGCTCCGTTTCCTTTGCATCAATGAAATCTATCATCCTGTTAATTGCTTTTGATTCGGCTGTTTGAACCGTTTTGGTAATAACACCAGCCTGCTCATCTTTAAAATGGATCACTAAACTATCAGCGGAAGAAAAGTTTTGTTTGATGGCGGATTGTTTGCAGCTGGAAAATGAAATCAAAGACAATGCAACTAATAAATATAATTTCATCTTTTAAAGTTAGTAATAAAAAATCCCGCTATAAACGGGATGATTTAAAATATCTTAACAATACCGGGAAGTTAGAAAATATTTGCCCCGCTGAAGACGGTTTTGTCAATTGTTACTTCCTTCAAATATAAATACCATGCGACTGCGATGATAGATGAGGCAGTATGAGATTTGGCTTCATGTAAATTGCTATCATCAAAAGATAGCTGGCAGCTATAAATAAGATTACGGCGTGAACCTTTATAGATGTGAAGTTCTGGTGCAGGCTCATGCTGAATAACGAATCGGAACTTATTATCTTCAATTTCAACCATACCATGTGTATCAGAAAAATTATCAAAGCTTAATGAACCAATACGAATACCGTATTCGTTTTTTATTGCCATTTTTATTCGCAACAATCCTTCATCTTCAATGATCAGTACTCTTCTTTCACTATTGGTTTCTACTCTTGCGTTATGCGTTTCAGGTTTGTAGGTGATCTCAATTACACTACTATCATTTTCTCTCAACTGGTAATTGTCCTGGCCTGAAATTTTTTTATAACTGATACTGTTCATATGCAATTTCTTTAGAGGACAATGAATATAGTTTATATAATTACTTGGATGCTGGATTATTAAAGAAATAATAAAAACTTAATATTGAAATTGTTTATGATCAATTCGGAAAATAAAAAAACCGTCTCGCCTAAGGCG
>DASYQG010000129.1:0-6873 GCA_036005825.1 Chitinophagaceae bacterium
TACAGCAATTCCTGATAAGAATCCGCCGAAGCCTGATATAAGAAAAATGTTAGTGCCACTTGGGCCGGTTGTTGTTTTCGGGTCATCTAACTTTCCATTTGCTTATTCGACCGCTGGTGGTGATACAGCTTGTGCGTTTGCCGCAGGATGTCCTGTCATAATAAAAGCACACCCTGCACATCCCGAAACATCAGAAACAGTTGGGAATGTAATTCTAAAAGCAGCCGATAAATGTAAAATGCCAAAAGGAATTTTTGCTCATGTGCATGGTGTGTCTTTTGAAGTAGGTAAGACGTTGGTGATGCATCCCCATACAAAAGCAGTTGGCTTTACCGGCTCATTTATTGGTGGTAAACAATTATTCGATGGGGCTAATCAACGCAAAGAACCAATTCCTGTTTTTTCTGAAATGGGAAGTATTAATCCTGTTTTTTTGTTGCCGGAAAAACTGCAGGCCTCAAGTATGGATATAGCAAAATCATACGTAAGTTCTATAACCCTTGGTGTTGGACAATTTTGTACTAATCCTGGTCTTATCATCGGTATCGAAAGTATGTATCTCGACATTTTTATTGCTGCAATGAAAGAAGAAATTAAGAAAACCTCTCCCGGTGAAATGTTGCATCCTGGAATATTTAAAAGCTATGTTGAGAACCGGGCTAATGTACTTGCACAGGAAGGTGTTGAGATGATTGCCGTTTCTGAAACAGAACCCATCATCAATCAGGGGACGCCAACGATCGCTTCGGCGTCAGGCCTGGCTTTTTTAAACAACCCGGTTTTACATAAAGAAGTGTTTGGGCCATATTCATTGATCATTCGTTGCAAAGACATGAATGAAATGACCGAAGTAGCAAAACACCTCGAAGGTCAGCTTACTTCCACTTTAATGGCAACTGAAAATGATATTAAAAATAATGATGAACTAATTGAAGCTGTAAAAGATATCTGCGGACGATTTATTTTAAATGGAGTTCCCACAGGTGTTGAAGTTTGTTTAAGTATGCATCATGGCGGACCATTTCCCGCTACTACAGATTCAAGATTTACTTCTGTAGGCGCCGATGGCATTAAAAGATTTGCTCGACCAATTTGTTTTCAGAATTGGCCGAATGAGCTATTGCCAGATGAATTGAAAGATGAAAATCCTTTCAACATCTGGAGAACTGTAAATAACGACTTGAAAAAAGATTAAAGCACTATATGAGAAGACTTGCCTTTTTGCTGTTTCCAATTTCTCTATTTGCTCAGCAAAACACACCAACAACTGGTGCAGAAAAACTCGCTGCTTTCGCCAAACAAAAGCAAATGATGCAACAATCGCCTTATAAAAATTTGCAATGGCGATTAGTTGGACCGGATAATAGGAGCGGTCGCAGTACTGATGTAGCAGGAATAACAGGTGATCCAAATATTATTTATGCCGCTTTTGCAACCGGCGGTTTATGGAAAACAGAAGATGCTGGAAATACATGGAAACCAATTTTTGATAAGGAAGCAACACAATCTATCGGTAATATAGCTTTGGCCCCTTCCAATCCCAATATTTTATACGTAGGAACTGGTGAAGCAAATATTTTCCGTGCATCGCTTCCGGGTATTGGGATGTATAAATCCACTGATGCTGGAAAAACTTTTAACCATATTGGTTTGGAAAACACAGGAACGATTGCAAGAGTTGTTGTTCATCCAAAAGATCCAAACATAGTTTATGTAGCTGCCAGTGGTAACGAATGGACCTATAATAAAGATCGTGGCGTTTATAAAACAACTGATGGTGGTAAAAACTGGAAGAATATTTTATTTGAAAGTGAAAAAAGCGGCTGTATTGACCTGGTTATTGACCCAACTGATCCCAATACCTTGTATGCCTCTTTCTGGAATCGTATAAGAAAAAGATGGAGCGACCCGATGCCTGAAGATGGAGATTATATTTATAAAACAACAAATGGAGGCAAGACCTGGAAAAAAATTGTAAATGGGTTACCCGATACAAAAAACACGGGAAGGGTCGGTATAGCAATTTCACATTCTAATCCCAGTGTTCTTTATGCGTTTGTTGATGATCACAATAAGAAAAGAGATCCAAAACCAGGAGAGACTGACAGCTATGAAAGGCAAGTTCAGAAAGTAGTAATTGGTGGTGCAATTTACAGAAGCAACGATAAAGGTGAAACATGGCAGAAGCAGGCGGAGATACATGATTTTTTTACTCCTTTTTCCGGAACCTACGGCTGGGTATTTAGCCAAATACGTGTTGATCCAAAAGATGAAAATGAAGTATATGCTTTTGGTGTATCAAAAGGAATTAGTCGTGATGGTGGCAAGACATGGAAATCATGGCTCCCAACAGATACAACAGGAGATAACACACATGGCGATAATCATGCAATGTGGATCGATGAAAAAGATCCCGATCGTATGATCGTTGGTAATGATGGCGGCATTACTTTAACCTACAATGGTGGTGTGAAATGGAAAAACTTTTTTGATAAGATTCCCACTACACAGTTTTATACTGTTACTTATGATATGGAAACACCATTCAATGTTTTTGGCCCTGTGCAAGATGAAGGTACAATGAGTGGGAGCATTACAAATACATTTGGACAAGCTCCGGACACAACGCTTCGTCCATGGCGTATGGCTCCCGGTGGTGAGGGTACACAGGTACAGGTTGATCCTAAAAACTCAAATATTGTTTATTCCTCCAGTTATTATGGTCGGCTAATGAAAACAGACATGAGTAAGCCACGTCGTGATGGTGTTAAGCGAATGACATTGTTTGATGTGGGTCGTATTGATTCACTCCGTGGTGAATGGCTTGCAGGAACGCTAATAAGCAGGTTTGATAATAAAACAATTTATCATGGGCTGCAGCATTTGTATAAAACAACAGATGCCGGTGAAACCTGGAAAATGATAAGCCCTGATCTTTCCTATAACAGCGAGTCTGCAAAAGGTGTTTATCCCTATTTGATCTATCACCAGGCAATTACTGCTATAGCAGAAGGTGATCAACCAGGTTTTATTGTTGTGGGTACTGACGATGGCCGTGTTTGGCTTACTGTTAATGATGGAGGCAGTTGGAAAGAAATAACAAATGATCTTCCGAAGAATAAACATGTTGCAAAGATTTTCACATCTACTACCCGCAATCCGCCTAATCTGTATCTCGCTTTGAATGACAGGAGGGAGGATAATCAAACAACTTATTTATACAAGCTAAGTAGTGATGGAAAATTTCAATGGCAACTGATCTCATCAAATCTTCCTCCTTCGCCGGCAAATGTGATCATAGAAGATCCCGATGTTGCGAATGTGCTTTATTGTGGTACCGATTTGGGAGTGTATATAAGTAAGAATGGTGGCAAATCGTGGGATGTTATTAATGGTAACTTACCGGCCTCAGTTTCGGTAAACGACATGTTCATTCATCCAAGAGATAAAAAACTGGTGATCGGCACTTACGGAAGAGGTGTTTATGTGATTGATGATCTGTCAAAGTTGAGATAGATTTTTTGTTACCAGCATTAGTAACTCTGTTGAGCTTCTGTTGCGTCGCACTCTTGTACGTTCTGTAATTCTATTCGGCAAAAATGAAGAGCAAACCAATAACAAAGAAATATCCTGATTCATCACTCAATCGTTTCGGCGGCTGGACATTTCATTGTGTCGATGCTCATACCTGTGGTAATCCTGTAAGATTGGTAGCTGAAGGTGGCCCCGAACTCGAAGGAAAAAATATGAGTGAAAAGCGACAACATTTTTTAAAAGAATATGATTGGATAAGAAAGGGATTAATGTTCGAACCCCGCGGGCATGATATGATGAGTGGAAGTATTCTCTATCCACCACATGATCCGCAAAACGATTTTGCAGTTTTATTTATTGAAACGAGTGGTTGTCTTCCGATGTGTGGGCATGGAACTATAGGCACAATTACAATTGCGATTGAAGAAGGATTGATAACGCCAAAGATTCCCGGTGTTATAAGAATGGAAGCACCGGCAGGATTAGTTGAAATTGATTTCAAAATTCAAAATTCAAAAGTCAAAAGTGTTAAGTTGACTAATGTTCCTGCTTTTCTTGATAAAGAAGGTTTGACTGCGGAATGTCCTCAGCTGGGTGAATTAGTTGTCGATGTTTCTTACGGCGGAAATTTTTATGCGATCGTTGATGTTCAGAAAAACTTTAAAGGATTAGAACATTATCCCGCTGATAAATTAATTGCATGGGCAAGAGAGCTAAGAAAAAACATCAATGCTAAATATGAGTTTGTTCATCCGCAGGATCCAACGATCAATGGTTGTTCGCATATTCTTTGGACCGGCGCAGTGCTTGATAAGACATCGACTGCACGCAATGCTGTTTTCTATGGTGATAAAGCCATTGACCGCAGTCCATGCGGTACGGGAACCAGTGCAAGGATGGCACAGTGGTATGCAAAAGGAAGGATGAAAAAAGGGGATGTATTTATTCATGAAAGCATAATTGGCAGTAAATTCAACGGCACAATTGAAGAGGAGCTGACAGTGAATGGAAAACCAGCGATAAGGCCCGGTATTGAGGGCTGGGCAAAAATTTATGGATACAATTTGATTTCGATAGATAAGGATGACGATCCATATGCTTATGGATTCCAGGTGGTGTGATGGAGAAAAAGTGAAAACTTAAAAGTCAAAAGTGAAAATGTGAAACAATATTTGATCATTGCACAGGATGGAAAAGATGATGAGGCGTTGAACAGACGAAAAGAAGTAAGACCGCTTCATCTTGCTGGCGCAAAGAAATTAAAAGAGAACGGCAACTTTGTTATCGGCGGAGCCATGCTCGATGATGAGAATAATATGCGTGGTTCAATCATGATCGTTCAGTTTGAGTCACAGGAAGATTTCCAAAAATGGTATGACAATGAACCGTACATTACAAAGGGAGTTTGGAGAACAATTGAAGTAAAGCCATTCAGGGTTGCAGAAGTTTAATGATGAAATATGAATGAGGAGTTATGAATTGCTCCGGGCTTTAGCCCGGAGATAAAAGTTGAATAGAATTGTTGTCGTACAAGAGTGCGACGCAACAGAAGTTTAATAGAAATTCAAAAGTTGGGCACATGAAAAAAATATATTTCGTAATTATTTCCGGTGTCATCTCTGTAAAAAGTTTTTCGCAAACACATTTACAAAAGATAGAGCCGGTAAATTTTGCTGATGTAAACATCACCGACGAATTTTGGAAACCGAAGATCGATAAGGTAGCGACGAAAACTTTATCGGCTTGTATCTATCAGACAGAAGTAGCAACGCCACGAATTAGAAATTTTGAAAGGGTTGCACGAAAAAAAGGAGAAAAGCATGAAGGGATATTTTATGATGACAGCGATGTCTTCAAGGCATTGGAGGCAATGGCTTATTCATTAAAAACGCATCCGAGTGCAGAGATGGAAAAGAAATGCGATGAATGGATCGATATAATTGCGGCGGCACAACAACCGGATGGTTATTTGAATACATGGTACACATTAAAAGGTTTGCAGGATAAGTACACAGACATGAGCATGCACGAAGATTATAATGCAGGACACATGATAGAAGCAGGTGTGGCTTATTATAATGCGACTGGTAAAAGAAAAATGCTGGATGTTTGTATCAAATGGGCTGATCAGTTTGATGCATTGTTTGGACCGGGCAAAAGAGATTGGGTAACCGGTCACCAGGAATTGGAATTGGCATTGGTGAAATTGTATAAAGTAACAAAGAATGAAAAATACTTGAAGCTTGCCGATTGGTTATTGAGTGAACGCGGAAAAAAATTAGCGAAGGGGTATACCTGGACAGATTGGAAAGACACTGCTTATGCACAGGATGTTTTGCCCGTAAAACAACAAACGCAGATTACAGGACATGCGGTTCGTGCAATGTACATGTACACAGGAGCAGCTGACGTAGCAGCGCAAACAGGTGATGTGGATTATATGAAAGCAATGCGGAATGTTTGGGAAGATGTGGTATATCGTAATATGTATATTACCGGTGGAATTGGTTCTGCAGGAAGCAATGAAGGCTTTTCAAATGATTATGATCTGCCGAATGAACAGGCTTATTGCGAAACCTGTGCTAGTGTGGGAATGGTTTTCTGGAACCAGCGAATGAATTCATTGACAGGAAATGCAGAATATATTGATGTGCTGGAAAGAAGTTTATACAATGGTGCATTAGATGGTCTCAGTTTGAGTGGCGATCGATTTTTTTATGGTAATCCATTGGCAAGTCGGGGTCAGCATCAAAGACGAGAATGGTTTGGCACGGCTTGTTGCCCTGCTAACATTGCAAGATTAGTTGCTTCGTTAGGAAATTATATTTATGCTAAGAGTGATGATGCGATATATGTAAATTTATTTGTGGGAAGTAATACAACTATTCCTTTGAAAAATGGAAATGTGGGAGTAAAGATGGAGACAAATTATCCGTGGGAAGGTAAAGTGAAATTGATGATCGATCCGGCTAAAAATTCAAAATTCAGTTTGTATCTCCGTATTCCGGGCTGGGCACAGGGACAAACATCTACCAACGATCTTTATGATCTTTCTGATTTCGGCTCGGCTATCATTTATCTAAAGGTAAACGGTAAGGAAGAAGCAGTAAGAATGGAAAATGGCTACATGATTATTAATCGTGAGTGGAAAAAAGGTGATATTGTAATGTATGAGTTGCCGATGCAAACAAATAAAGTGATTGCAAGAGAAGAGTTGAAACAGGATAAAGGTCGGATCGCCATTCAGCGTGGCCCGGTTGTATATTGCATTGAAGGGGCAGACAACAATGGCAAAGCATGGAATGTGATCATTCCCGAAAACACAAAGTTTGAAACGAT
>DASYQG010000130.1:0-1751 GCA_036005825.1 Chitinophagaceae bacterium
ATCCCGTATAGAACCGCCAGGTTGTATGAACGCTTCTATACCTTCTTCATGGCTCATCCTTACACAATCATTAAAAGGGAAGAATGCATCACTTGCTAATACCGCGCCATGAAGATCAAAATTAAATTGCTTTGCTTTTTCAATTGACTGGCGTAAAGAATCAATACGACTTGTCTGTCCGCAACCTTTACCAATAAGCTGTTTGTTCTTAACTAATGCAATTGCATTTGATTTAAGGTGCTTACATATAAGGTTAGCAAATTTCAGATCTTCTTTTTCAGCTGCAGTTGTTTCTCTTCCGCCTGCTTCTTTCCATTCAGAAAAATTGCCCTCATCTGTTCCTTGTATCAACACTCCATTTAACAATGACCGGAACATTTCTTTTGACTTTTGACTTTTCACTTTTGACTTTAAAAGGATCCTGTTCTTTTTGGATTTCAAAACAGTCAGCGCATCTTCATTGAAATAGGGTGCGATCAATACTTCAAAGAAAATCTCATTGATAGCATCGGCAGTTGCTTTATCAATGGTGCCGTTGCAAACCAATACGCCACCAAAAGCAGATTCAGGATCACCAGCAAGAGCGGCATCCCAGCTTTCTTTTATTGTTGTTCTTTGAGCTACACCGCAAACATTGGTATGTTTAATTATCGCAAAAGTGGTATCAGTAAATTCTTTTATTAATTGAACAGCCGCATCAACATCAACAAGGTTGTTGTAAGAAAGCTCTTTTCCATTTATCTGGTCAAATAATTCATTCAGATCGCCATAAAATACTCCTGCCTGGTGCGGATTCTCACCATAGCGCATCGCTTTTGGATTTGTAACTGATTCCAAAAAGTATAAAGCATTTTCAGGATTAAAATATTTTGCAATGACCACATCATAATGTGCTACTATTTCAAATGCTTTTGCTGCAAAAGCTTTTCTTTGTTCGATTGTAGTTTCACCTTTTTGTTCTCGAAGTAATTGTTCCAGTTCTGCATAATTTTTTTTGGCAGCGATCACGACAACATCTCTGAAATTTTTTGCTGCACCGCGGATCATAGATGGCCCGCCAATATCAATTTTTTCAACGATCGCCTTTTCTTCATTGGTTGACGCAACAGTTTCTTCAAAAGGGTAGAGATCAACGATCACAAGATCGATTTCGGGAATATCATACTGCTTCATTTCCGCTACATGTGTCTCATCATCTCTTTTTCCAAGAATGCCGCCAAATACAGAAGGATGCAAGGTTTTTACTCTGCCACCGAGAATAGAAGGATAAGTAGTGAGGTCTTCAACAGGCACAACTTTTACTCCCAGCTTTTCAATAAAACTTTGCGTGCCACCGGTAGAATAAATTGTAACTCCAAGTTCGGACAGCAGTTTTACAATAGGCTCAAGACCATCTTTGTAAAAAACAGAGATGAGGGCAGACTGAATTTTTTTGTTCATAGTTTTTTAAAAATTAAAGGCGGGCAATCGTTAGAGAAGTCGCAAATGTAAGCTACCGGAGGCTCATGACAAAAGCTCCTTTTTCACTTACATCATGATAAGGGATGTGCAAGGAATCGCAATCTTTTTTCCAATAATTAATTTTCCAGGATGGGCAGGAACCATCAAAAACAACTTGTTTTACTGAAAAAGTTTCTGCCAGTTTATTAAAATATAATTTTGGATTGCCTGAGACCAGCAAAAGATCTACCGGAATTTTTTCTTTGAGCGGAGAAAAATATTTTGGTTCATTTATTGTCAATATTTTTTTG
>DASYQG010000131.1:0-2389 GCA_036005825.1 Chitinophagaceae bacterium
ATCCCCTCCGAAGGAGTCCTTTGGACAATTAACATGAGGCTATTGTTGCACATTTCTGGGGCAACGAGTATTATGAAGTGCTGAAGAATTTTCCGCATCGAGGCTTTTGAATAAGTGGGCAAATGCAGAAAACCTGATCTCAATATTTAGTCCAAAGAAATAATACCAATCCATTTCAGATGGCGTACCTCTTTGTTCGCCATGATTGGGATAAGGTTGTCCACCAGCGAGCTCATCACCGCGATAAGCCATTTCAACTGCTTTGGTCCCTCTTGCCTGCAAGAGAGCATTGCGATCAACATATATGCTGCTAACATCATCCAAATAATCTGTAAAAGTTTTTCGCTGGCTGAACTCAACGCCAATATTCATATTGTCACCAATTGCATATCGTACCCCGACACCAAAACCAAGAGCAAGCTGGGTAAGTTTATATTGTTTTTGTTTTGGAAATTGAGAAAGGCCCTGCCCTTCGGTACTCAATGGTTGTAAAAAAACTTTTTTGCCACTGTTATCATAAGCCCAGGGATTAAAATGAAAAACTGAAACAGAACCGTAGACGTAAGGAGTAAAATGTGTGGTTGAAAGATCGAGCAATGACGTTTCCATACTAAGCGATGCTTCTTTGATCGTTGTATAAAAACTAAGGTTACGTGGCTTTAAATAATCACGATTGTACTTATCTGCGGCCTCAATACTTCCAATTGCGAGACCTCCTTTTAAAGATATCCATCTGTTCAAAGATTCACGGACAGTAATTGCCGTAGTGAATTTGGAATGTGCAAATGTGAAGCTGTTTGGGTTCAGGTCACCCTGGTAATTCATTTTACCAACAAATAAACCGATATAAGTTCCCTTGCTTCCATCTTGTGAAAAGGAACGAATGCTGAAGAATGATAAGCACAATATGATTGCCAGTAGGCTTTTGGCGCTTTTTTTCATAGAAAAGGATTGGATTCTAAGGCAAAAAACTATTTGCCGAACATATAACGTTCTTCCTTAGATAAAATTATTTTAGAAGATGAATTTTATCAACCATTAAAATTGACGCCAAGGCCTGGTCTATCAGAGTAAATGATCTTTCCATTGTCATAAGAAATTCCAGTTGCAACATCTTCTGATAAAAGCAATGGCCCATCCATATCAACATGATCAAGTAATGGCAATAAATGTGCGATGGCGGCAGTACCAATTGTAGTTTCATTCATGCATCCGATCATCACCTGCATATTCAGCTCTCTTGCTTTTTTTATCATTCTTCTCGCAGGAGTAATGCCGCTGCATTTTGTCAATTTTATATTGATGCCATGAAAATAACCGTGACATCTCTCCACTTCATTTTCCAAAGCGCAACTTTCGTCTGCAAATAAAGGCAGCGGAGATCTTTCATAAAGAATTTTCATTCCTTCCCAATTATCTCTTGCCAAAGGTTGTTCGATCAACTCCACTCCTAACTCTTTTAACAAAGGAATTTTTTCAAGTGCTTGTTCGGTTGTCCATCCGGCGTTTGCATCGACACGCAGAATTGAATTGGTATTTTGCCTTAATGCTTTTACCATTTCAATATCATTTTCGGCTCCCACTTTTACTTTATAGATCGGCCAGGGTTTTTCTTTCATCTTCTCTACCATCTTTTCTATCGTATCAATTCCAATTGTATAATCGGTGATCGGGTTGTTGGAAATATCTAAATTCCAAAGTTTGTAAAGCGGTTTGCCTTTCATTTTACCATATAGATCCCAGGCAGCAATATCCAATGCACAGACAAGAAATGGATTGTTCGGTATAAGATGATGCAGGTAATGCCAGTAGCGGTCAGGTTCTGTAAAAGCGAATTTTTCTACAAAAGGTTTTTTCTTCTCCAGTTCATCGATCATTTGTTCAACCGTGATATCATAATACTTTATCGATGGCGCTTCGCCATAACCTTTTATTCCAAAATGTTCCAGCTCAACTATCAAAGTTGGCTGATGAGTTTTTGTGCCGCGGGAAATTGTAAACGGGTAACGAAAAGGGAGCTTGAATTTATAATAATTCACTTTCATGCATCAAATATAGGATGGGAACACTTATACTTTATCTTCCACTGGTTCGAATATAATCACCGAGCTCTTCATTAAATTCATTTTCATTAATGAGATCTTCAAGCAACAAATGCATCCGGTATTTCCATTCATTATTCGGGTCGGCCGGAACATTTATTCTTTCTTCATGAGGATTCTCTCTGCGCAGTTTTTCACTCATGCCAAGAATATCCTGTAATTGGAAAATACTCCACATTGCCGGAGAATATAAATGTTGAATAATGATCGCCCGATTCACCCATGGTTCGCAAAAGACCGGAGGGTCACCATAATGACCAAGTACATGATGATAGAATGAATCTATT
>DASYQG010000132.1:0-29513 GCA_036005825.1 Chitinophagaceae bacterium
ACCGGGTGAGTTCAATATGATACTTGGCCCGAATGGTTCAGGGAAATCTTCTTTCTTAAAAATTTTTAGTGGGGAGATAAATAAATTTGACGGCTCTGTCTTTTACGATGATAAAAAAATAAAAGAGATAAAAAATGAAGAGCTGGCAAAGAAAAGAGCGGTGATGAGCCAGCAAGCCGATCTGAGTTTCCCGTTGTTAGTTGAAGAAGTAGTGATGATGGGACGTTATCCTCATTTTACTTTTAATCCTAATAAGAAAGATGTTACAATTTGCAACGAGGTGATCGAACGGATGAAACTTAGTGAGTTCAAACAAAGAAATTATTTAACGCTTAGCGGTGGCGAAAAGCAAAGAGTTCAATATGCCCGTGTAATGGCGCAGATTTGGGAGAAACCTACTGATGGGTATCGTTATCTTTTCTTAGATGAACCACTCAATAGTCTTGATATTAGCTACCAACATGAATTTTTAGAGGCAGCAGTTGAGCTCATAAAAGATCATACTGTTTTAATTGCAGTAATGCATGATATTAATCTTGCAGCACATTATGCAGACAATTTATTTTTCCTGAAAGAAGGAGAGTTGGTTGTACATGGCAAGCCAAAAGATATTTTATCTACAGATATGATCGAAAAGGTGTTCAATATAAAAACGAAAGTGATCGAAAATCCTGTCACAAATAAACCGCTGGTTATTTATAATTGAGACAAATGCTAATGACTTAATTTATCATGCAAATAATTTTCGATCTCCTTATATTTTTTCTTTTTTATTTCATCAGGTTCTTCTGTTTGCATGTAGATAGCCCAATCTAATGGAGTGCCATCATAAATTCGGTCTTTTGCATTCAGATCAGCTCCTGCGTCGACAAGCAACTTTACTGATTCAAGTGAACGGGAGAACACTGCCTGGTGAAGGGCTGTTGCATGTGAATGAAACCCGCCTGATCTTTCAAGGTAGGCATTCACATTTACACCATGGTTAAGCAAAAGAGAGATCATTTTGGATTTTCCATAAAATGCTGCCATCATTAAGGCAATTTCGATGTCGGATCTTGTTGCATCTTTTAACAAATGGTGAAACTCATCTTCTAAATCAAGCCCAACAGCTGTCGCTAAAGTTAGAGTGCCACCTCTTTCAATTAAATGCTTAGACGCAGCAATATTTCCATGTGCCAATGCACCAATTCCATTTTCAGGCATTGCGCCACTGTCAATAAGCAGATCTATCCATTCATTTTGTAAACCAGATTCTCTTGGTATGCGACCAGTCGCAACTAATCCAAGAGTATAATTTATTTGGTCATGAAAACTTCCGGGAGAATTTTTCTTTGCTGCATCAATTAAAACTCTGGTTACCTCAATAATATTTGCCGGTAATTTTTCATGACGAATAGGATTTTCTGCAACAAACCACATTAAATAAGGATGCGCAAAATATCCATTAGTTGGAGTATCAAGACGTTTACTTATAAGTTCTGGATTTGTCTTCAATAAATTTTGAAGAGAAGCAATATTACCATTATCAATTGCTTCTAGTGCTCCACGAAACAGAGAGTCTTTGATATCTGAGTTATCCATGGCTTTGATCTCCTTAAAGTAAAATTAGTATTTAGTTTAGTCGCGGCCTTTATTGTATTAAATAAATGGATTTTTATATTTGGTGAATGAACGAAGACATAATGCTTGAACTGTCCAATTATGCCGGACTTACATCCGCTGTTGTTTTAACAATCAATTTCTTTTTTGGAATGTTGTTGGCGACTGCTTACCGTGCGAACCCATACTGGAAAAAATTACCGCAGAGGATCCAGCGATTTGATGTCAATGATATCCATAATTATACCGCTTATATTGCCTGGGCAATGGTTGCAATACATGTTTTATTCCTGCTCCTTGACAAGACATCGAAGTTTACATTTATAGATTCGATATTTCCAATCAATGCCCCAGGTCAAGGCTTAGTTGTTGCACTTGGAACACTAAGTTTATATGCTTTAACGATCGTGATCATCACTACTCAAAAGGTGATAAAAAAGAAAATGTCATTTCGGACCTGGAAAAATATTCATTTAATAAGTTATGGCACAGCAGTATTATTTGTTTTCCACGGAATATTCATGGACCCTCATCTTAAAAACGAGCAGCCTGATTTCTTTGATGGAGAGAAATTATTGCTAGAATGTTGCGGGTTACTTTTAATAGCAGCTTCGGTTCTCCGATATAGGTATCATTTAAAAAAGGAAAGGGTCGCATAGCCGATTATATTTTCTCCATTTTGCTTTGTATGGTCTTTTTATCGATCACAGTTTTTGCAAGCAGCAGCGCCTTTTGAAAATTCTCCTTTGCTTTTTTATTATCAATATCAGTGTAAAGTTCACCGAGTAGTGTAAAATAAAAATGGTTGTCTGATAAATTTAATTTCTCGGCTTCGGTGATCGCTTCCTGCTTACTGTTTGCTTTTGAAAGTGCATAGGTCCTGTTAAGCGCAGCGATCGGTGAGTATTCTATTTGCAACAATTTATTATAGAGTTGTAAAATATTTTCCCATTTCTCTTTTGTATCAGATTTAATGGTATGCCAGTATGCAATGCTTGCTTCAATATGATATTTTGATATCTCATTTCCTTTTGAAGCTTCACGAAGAAAATAGATCCCTTTTATGATCAACTCCTGGTTCCACAGAGTTTCATCCTGGTCATGGTATAAAACGATCTCACCTTTCTCATTTTTTCTTGCTGCAAACCTCGAAGAATGAAAACACATCAAAGAATACAAAGCATTTACTCTTGGCTGATTGGTTTGTTCATTTTCAATAAGCATGTAAGTTAATCGCATAGCTTCTTCACAAAGATCTTCACGCAATATCGTATCATCGCTTTCGGAATAATAACCTTCACTAAAAAGTAAATACAGTGTTGTAAGAACAGCTTCCAAACGATTATTAATTTCTGTTTTGCCAGGGAATCCGATCTTAACTTTTTCAGCCCTCAATTTTTCTTTTGCCCTCAATAATCGTTTATTGATTGTTTCATTATTTGTTAAAAAGGCATTGGCAATTTCATTTATACCAAATCCGCAAAGAATGCGAAGTGCCAAACCTATTTGCGCTTCAGCTGGAATGGAGGGGTGGCAAATAGCAAACAACATTTGCAATTGGCTATCTGTAATATTTTCTTCTGATAAATTAATTTCTGACTCTTCTGTTTGCGGGGAAGAGTTTTTAATATCGCCGGCAATTTTTTCTGAAAAAATATTGCTGCGATGAAAATAATTTTTTGCTTTATTCTTTGCCACCGTATAAAGCCAGGCCGTTGGATTAGCCGGCAATCCTTTATAGGTCCATGTTTCAACTGCTTGTAAAAAAGTATCGCCGGCTATGTCTTCTGCTATTTCAATATGCTCTATTCCAAAATGTTTACAGAGTACAGCTGTTATTTTTCTGAATTCAGTTCTGAATAAATGCGGTATTAGTTGCTGCTGTTCCATGAATCTGGGTCATAAATGTGGAAAGTGAGACGTGAAACGTGAGAACTAAGCTATCCATGAACTCACGTTTCACGTCTGACGATTCTTAATGTACACCATCTCCTTTTGCAATTTTTCTCACTTCCATACTATTGCCTTCACCTTGTAGTACAGGACAACCTTTTGCAAACTCAACAGCCTCATCAAAAGAATCTGCTTTTACAATAATAAGCCCGCCAATAGTTTCTTTGATGTCACCAAAAGGCCCATTGGTAACTACGGGTTTTGAATTTTTTGTTGTTACAACTCTTGCGCCATCAAAAGGCAAACCGGTGCCGCTTACAAATTTGTTTTGTGCTGCGATGCTACCGATCCAATCCATTGTTTGTTTCATCCATGCCTGCATTTGCTCAGGCGAAGCGATCTTGGAGCCATCTTCATGTCTCATAATTAATGCGTACTCTTCCATTTTCTTAAATTTTAAAGTTATTAATAGATGTATACATTAATAACAAACCAGTTTCCCGGAATTGGACAATAAAAAAATTATTTTTTAGATACTATTGTTTTCGATAATTCCATTAGCAAATAAACTACCAAACCAATGGCTATTGAAATAGCTATATCTCTTAGCTCATTGACCTTTGAGCTGCTCAATAGCCAGAGAGTAATTAGAACACCAAGAATAGCGATCGTGTTCCCGTATTTTATTTTAAAAAACCTGGATTGTTCTGGCCTTTTTTTGCGAAGCACTATTAATGTAATGCAAACAACGCCATAGATCATCACTCTTGTAATAGCGCTGATGGATGCGGCAGAAAGAAAGGAATAGTTAAGTGAAATGATTATTGTTATCGTCATAAACAATAGTAGTGACCATGTTGGTGTTTTATATTTTGGATGAATGAACGAGAAGATTACCGGAAATTGCTTTTCTTCACTGAAAGCGAAAGGTAGTCTTGAGCCAACCAGCATAATTGCATTCAATGTTCCTGCTACAGAAAACATTGCACCCATAGCAATAATAGCTGCACCAGCTTTTCCCATAAACAAACCCGCTGCTTCTGCTAATGGTTTATCGGATGAAGCAAGTGAAGGCAGTGTGCCGATACTTACAATTTGAACTAGCATATAAATACTGGCAATGATTAGGGCTGCAAGCAACAAGGCAAAGGGAAGATTTTTTTCCGGGTTCTTTACTTCTCCTGAATTGACGAGCACCGATTCGAAACCGCCAAATGCAAATACAAGTAACAACACAGTGGATGAAAAGGACGAGAAACCAGGAACATATTTTACCTCATAATTTTCTGCCTTGATGAAAAATAAGCCAACAATAATGAATAGAAATAATGGCAGCAATTTGGCGAAGGTTAAAAAATTATTTACCCGTGTACTGTTTTTTACTCCCACATGATTTACGTACGCCAGGAAAAGTGTGAGTAAAATAATTGTAATGATGCGGGAAGATGCTAATGTAAACCAATCAGAAAATACAGAAAGATAGGTGACCAATAAATTGATAAGGGCTGCATAAGTAATAACTCTTGTTACTAACAACAACCAGCCGGTAAGAAATGCAGGCAGCGGCCCAAATGAAGAAAGTGCATATAGATAGGGCCCACCGGTTTTATCAAACCGGCTGCTTACTTCCGCAAAACATAAAATGATAACAAAGACCGCAACAGCACAAACAAGAAAGGCGGCGATGCTGTAAACACCAACTTCTTTGAATGTTTTAGATGGTAAACCAAAAATGCCGGAACCGATAACACCATTTATGACGAGCAATACCATTGCCCATTTACTTATACTTCGGTTTAGCATTGGGAAAAGATAGGGAAAATAGTTAAAGAGAAATGATTGTCCTCACAATCATTACAGTGACTGTTACATTAATCCTTTTTCTTCAAAGAATCTTTTAAGCGCTTAAGAACATTATTTAGTTCTTTCAGATCTTTCATTGCCTCATATTCCTGTTGATCCTTTTCAGTTTTGATCTTTTTATATTCTTCATTGATGCGAGTATCTGCATTATAAATTAATAACTCAGGGTTCGCAGAGAATACAGAAAGTTTAGAAAAATATTTACTCTTATTATCTGTATTTAAGAAATAAACAAAATAGACATTATAAATAGTGTCTTGTATTCCATTAATTATTGTATCCCGTTTACGGATTGAGAAAGCATCTAGATCAAAGTCATTTGGATTCTTAAATTCTTTTTCAAGACGATTGAAGGCGATACGGATATATTCTTCATTGTCGTTTACCCATGTTTTCATCACATTATGATTGCTTTCAACATTCCCGAATTGTTTTTTATGATCTATTTCCCGAAGTCTGTTTATGCCTAAGATTATTGTAACAGTCAATAAGGCCAGTGTGCTAAAGCAATAGCTAAAAAAGAATATTTTTTTCTTTTTATCGGCCTTACGAAGGTTGAGCTCAAACAAGATCAGTCCTACAACAATACCTGCTGCACAAAATATGAGTGGTAAAATATATAGGCCCGGTGAAGTGATTACCGTTAAAAGATTATTTCCGAATAGAATCGCAGGAGTAACAAGGATGGCGATCCCAATAAAATAAAACAGAAGAAATTGTTTTAAGGATTGCATCAAACGATTTGTAAATACTAAATAATTAAACTCTCTGAATATCTGCTCCCAACATTCCCAATCGTTCATCAATATTCTGATAACCCCTGTCGATCTGTTCAATGTTTTGAATAATGCTTGTTCCTTCTGCACTTAGTGCAGCAATTAATAATGCAACGCCGGCACGAATATCAGGGCTGCTCATTTTAATTCCGCGAAGTATTTGTTTACGTTCCAAGCCGATCACTACGGCACGATGCGGATCGCAAAGAATAATTTGAGCACCCATGTCAATTAGTTTGTCAACAAAGAACAACCGACTTTCAAACATCTTCTGGTGGATCAATACGCTTCCCTTTGCTTGTATCGCTGTCACTAAAACTATACTTAAAAGATCCGGTGTAAACCCAGGCCATGGATGATCATAAATGGTAAGTACACCACCATCGAAATAGCGATGCACTTCATAGATTTCCTGTTCGGGAATATGAATATCATCGCCATTAAAATTCATCTGTATTCCTAGCTGTTGGAATTTTTCCGGAATGATACCAAGATGACCAATGCCTGCATTTTTAATTACAATATCACTTTGGGTCATTGCGGCAAGACCAATGAATGAACCAACTTCGATCATATCGGGTAACATAGTATGTGATGTGCCGCCGAGATAAAGGACACCTTCGATCATAAGCATATTGCTTCCGACACCACTGATCTTTGCACCCATACTATTTAGCATTTTGCATAATTGTTGAATGTATGGTTCGCAAGCGGCATTATATATTGTTGTGATTCCGTTTGCCATCACGGCAGCCATCAAAATATTGGCTGTTCCTGTCACTGATGGTTCATCAAGCAATAAATTAGTTCCTTTCAGATTTGGAGCTTCGAGATGAAAGAATCCATCTTCTTCATGATAAGTAAAATTGGCGCCGAGTTTTTCAAATCCGATTATATGGGTATCGAGCCTTCTTCTTCCTATTTTATCACCACCAGGTTTTGGAATAAATGCTTTTCTGAATCTTGACAACATTGGCCCGGCAAACATTACTGATCCGCGAAGCCGTCCACTTTTTTTTCTGAATGTCTCACTGTGTAAGAAATCAATGTTTACATCATTAGCCTGGAAGATGCATGTATCTCTTTGAGGCCTTTCAATTTTTACATTCATATCGCCCAATAATTCGATCAAAAGATTTACATCAAGTATATCCGGAATATTATTGATCGTAACTTTTTCAGGAGTAAGTAAGACAGCGCTGATAATTTGCAACGCTTCATTTTTTGCACCCTGCGGAATGATCTCTCCCTTCAGTTTTTTACCACCTTGAACTTCGAATGAATGCATCTGATGAATGTTTGAGTTATGAGTATAAAGATATATAAGGTATATAAGTCTTAAAGTAGACTGAAAATAAAAAAAGCTGGCCACAGTTTGGGTCAACTTTTATACTTTATAAACTTAGATGCTTATTCTTAGATCAATATCTTTTCTTCTTGTAGCCACCACCGCCACCGCCCCGATTATCACGACTATCATGCCTTCTTCCACCATTGCTTCCGCCGCGTTGCTGAAATTTTCCGCCTCTTGGTTTTCCGTAACCACCTCTGTCCCTATCACGCATATCCTGCTGTGGACGGTATGCTTTTACAAATGGAGTATTGGTAAAGGTGAGCTGACCATCCGTAATGCTTGTCAATTCACTTTGGATGGCATCATCATGAACTATTTCTTTATGCCAGTTGTTATAGGCAAGTTTCATGTAATAAGCAACTGCATTAGCAAAGCCAAGCCGTTTATCTGGATTATCTTCTTTCAGCGCCTTATTGATAACCACTTCAAGATTTTTACCCAAGTGTGAAAACTTCGGGTAACGTTTTGGGTAATGAAGTGGTTTGGGTTTAGCCTTTAATGTTTCTTTAGTAGGGATCGGGTAGGGCGACTTTACTTCAAGTTTAAAATCTGAGATCAGGAAAAGGTGATCCCAGAGCTTATGCCTGAAATCTTCCACGTTTTTCAGGTGTGGGTTTAAAAAGCCCATCAATTCAATAACCGCTTGAGAATTCGCTTGTCGCCGATCTGGATCCTCAATGCTTAATAAATGTTCGATCATCTTTTGAATATGGCGACCATATTCACGCATTACCAACTGGTTTCTTATAGTATTATATTCCATGAAATGTGATTAGAGAAGTAACAAATGTAGAAAAAGAGTTCGAGATGTTTAAAACTTTGAAGTTTAAAGGAAAGGAAAAAAGAAGGGGCCCCGAACCAAGGCCCCTTTTACAAGCCACCATCCTCTTCCACCTAAGAGGTCGTTTAATGATCAGAAGTTGATTGACGACTACTGGACAGCGGACTCGTTACATTCTTACCACTGCATTTCATTTTCGCTTTGTAACGGTGGCTCTTCATAGGTCAGCAATGACGTCTCCACTCTGATCTGCTGCAATTTTTTTATATAAATAAGAGCTTTTAGATTAATTTTTCGCTGCATAGAGCAACAAATATGATACCAATAATGGTTTATGATTTTAAATTATACGAATTAATTTTTTTGAATTCCAATGTACCAATCGTGGAGGAAATCATATACAGTGTTTTGGTGATCATTTCCTTACTATGACAAATGTATAACCCGTTATTATCAATTACAATTGTAAATCTGCCTGCTAATTTATCTGTTTATAACTCATTTTAAAGGAAAACTTTCATTAACAAAATACGGTCATCTGAATGTAAAAAAGAGAGTTTAAAATGTTGTTTTACTACCTGCCTTATTGAAATTTTCACTAGTAAGGAAAGGATTTTTAGATGCCAAAGTCGCTTCGGCTACCTTTGTTCCGTATGAACATCGCTGCTTATTTCCCGTTTTCATTAAGGGTAGAATTGTCTGATATGCAGAGTTTTATTGTTGAAACATTCTTTCTGTTAGTCAAACAGCACCCTGACCATCGGTTTATTATAATAACCGATGAAAAACCAACAGAACAATTTTCTACTTACTCAAATACTGAAATAATAGTTGTAAAACCTATCTCTAAAAACGCTTTATTAAAAAGAATATGGTGGAATGTAAAATTACCGGTCGTTTTAAAAAAAGTAAAGGCCGATCTGTTCATTTCATTTCACAATGCTTGTTCTTCAACTGGCTCTGTTCCTCAATCAATGCTCATCCAGGATATAGAAGAAACAAGTAAAACTCATATTAAGAAAGCTCAATTATTGTTAGTGACAAATAATTTGATGAAGAAGGAATTAATTGGAAAACACGGAGTGTCGGAGAAAAAAATAACGATCGTGTATCCTTCGGCAAATAGGATGTTTGAACCAATTAATGAAGAAGAAAAAGTCATCATAAAAAATAAATACAGCGAGGGCAAAGAATATTTTTTATTCAACAGTATTTTTTCCAGGGAAGAAGATATTATAGATCTTTTAAAGTCTTTTTCTCATTTTAAAAAAAGGCAACAAAGTAATTTTAAATTATTCCTAACTACCCCGACAAATTCATTTTTTGAAAAGAGCCTGGTTTCTTATAAATACAGGAACGATGTAAAGTTTATTGACACAAACGATAAACGGGAGCAAGTATCGATCACTGCTTCGGCTTATGCGGTTGTTTTACCATTTAATACTAATGAAAATTTAATAGTAACATTAAACACAATGCGGTCAGGGGTACCAGTGATCGCCGTAAAAAATTCTGTTGTAAATGAGGTAGCTGAAGATGCGGCTATATATGCCGAATTAGCAACAACAAAAGACATTGGAGAAAAGATGATACAGGTATATACAGACGAAAGCTATCGTTTCAAATTAATTGAAAAAGGAAAACAGGTAGCAGCAACTTACACGGTCGAAAAAGCCGTCCAGATCTTATGGCAATCTATTCTGAAGGTCTTAGCATGATTTAAGTATTTTTGCCGCCAATTTACAATTGTATAAAATGAAGACTTCAACAATTACTGTAGATGTTCAATTGAACGATGACAGGGTGCCCGAAGCAATTTTATGGAGAGCTTCAGACTCAACAATAGAAAATGCGCAAAAGGCGAAAGCTATGATGCTTTCTTTTTGGGATGGAGCTGAAAAGACCGCATTACGTATCGACCTCTGGACAAAAGAAATGATGATAGACGAAATGACAGATTTCTTTTATCAAACATTAATGACAATGGCCGATTCTTATAATCGTGCAACTCAACACGAAGAATTAGTAGAGGAGATGAAAAAATTTGCTCACGAATTCTATCATAAGTCAAAAGAAAAACAATTAAACGAAAATAAGGTATAAGATGTCTGATAACCTCAAACATTGAACTTCAAACCTCAAACAATATGAGTCTCGAGCAAAAAATAATGGGTGAGCTTAAAACGGCAATGCTTGCAAAAGATGAAAAAGCATTGCGTAGTCTGAGAGCTGTCAAAGCTGCTATCTTATTAGCAAAAACTTCTGAAGGCGCCGGTGGTGAATTAAAAGAAGATGATGAGGTAAAGCTCTTGCAAAAATTAGTGAAGCAACGCAAAGACTCCCTAGAGATCTACCAGCAGCAAAACCGTGCTGATCTCGCACAAAAAGAACAAGAAGAAATTGAGATAATTGAAAAGTTTTTGCCAAAACAGCTTTCTGCTGATGAATTAAGATCAGAAGTAGCTGCAGTAATTACTGAAGTTGGCGCTTCTTCTCCGGCAGACATGGGAAAAGTGATGGGAGCGGCAACAAAAAAATTAGCTGGAAAGGCTGATGGCAAAACTATTTCTGCATTGGTGAAAGAACTTTTATCCAAGAGCTAAAATAAATTAATGATCCTTGATATAATTGTTGCCGTGATCTTAATTCTTGCCATTATCAAAGGATACCGGCAAGGTTTGATCGTTGCGCTTTTTTCTCTTATTGCATTCATAATCGGTCTAGCAGCTGCCATGAAACTTTCAGTGGTGGCAGCTGGATATATCGGCAAAGCGGTTAATGTTTCAAATAGATGGTTGCCGATAATTTCTTTTGCTGTTGTTTTTCTGATCGTTGTTTTACTGGTAAGATTGGGTGCGAAATTTATTCAAAAGACAGTTGAGTTTGCAATGCTTGGGTGGGCAAACAGGGTTGGCGGGATTTTACTATATGTCGGTATATACATTTTAATTTTCAGTGTATTGCTTTTTTATGCAGATCAAATGAATTTTATAAAGCCAGAAACAAAAAGTGAATCAGTTACTTATTCCTATATTCAGCCCTGGGGACCGAAACTAATGGAAGGATTGGGAAAAATTATTCCGATTTTTAAAGGAATGTTCGAAGACCTGGAAGATTTTTTTGATAATGTTTCCAAACAAGTACCACCGGCCAATTAATTTTTGAATGACAGCATTCAATTAACCCTGAACTTTGCAGTAAATCAACTATTTTAGCAAAAATTATTTGCTGGGAATATTATGCCCTACGAGGTAAAAAATAAGGATAAATTTAAGTTTGTGGAAGAAGGACAAGGAGAGCCTCTTGTATTATTACATGGTCTTTTTGGAGCACTTAGCAACTTCGAAAATCTGATAGAATATTTCCGTCAGCATAACAAGGTAATTGTGCCTATTCTGCCATTATTTGAACTGGACATTCTTCATTCAACCGTTGGGGGTCTTGCTAAGTTTGTCAATAGATTTTTGGAATCAAGAGATCTGGAAAATGTGCACCTTCTTGGCAACTCTCTTGGTGGCCACGTTGCTCTTGTTCATGTATTAAAGCATCCTGAAAGGATCAAATCATTAATATTGACAGGAAGTTCAGGCTTATTTGAAAACGGTATGGGTGATAGTTATCCCAAACGCGGCGATTATGAATATATCAAAACAAAAACTGAATTAACCTTTTACGATCCTAAAACAGCGACTAAAGAGTTGGTGGATGAAGTATATGGCATTATAAACAACCGAATTAAAGCAATTAAGATAATTTCCCTCGCAAAAAGCGCCATAAGAAATAATCTTGGCGAAGAACTCAATCAAATCAAACAACCTACGTTATTAATATGGGGGAATAATGACAACATTACTCCGCCTTTTGTAGCCCGTGAGTTCAATAAGTTGATACCAAACAGCGAGTTGCATTTTATAGATAAATGCGGGCATGCCCCAATGATGGAAGTGCCTGATGAATTCAATATCGTATTGCATAAATTTTTAAAAAAACTCAACGAGCCTGCAACAGTAGCATAGGAGTTGCTGTCTCTAAATGAAAAGCCGCTATTCATGTTAACCCGTGAACTCATATCCCCATCCTTACCTGTTCTTCATTTGCATGATAAAGTTTTTAATTCGCTGCAGATGATGAATGATTGCCATGTTTCTCACCTGGCGGTTGATGACGATGGAAAATATGTTGGGTTAGTGAATGAAGAAAGCTTGATGCAGGCGCCTGATGACACTGTTGAGATCAGGCAGATGAAAGAAAGCTTTCCTGGTTTTTTTGTAAATGAAAATGATCATTTCCTGAAGGCATTACAACTTGCCGTGGAAAACAGGCTCAGTGTTATACCCGTGATCGATGAAAATAAAAATTTGCTTGGCGTAGTAAGTTACCGTGAGTTGTTGAAACAAGCATCTGAATTCATGAATGTAAAAGATCCTGGCGGGTTAATTGTATTGGAATTGGAAAATAGTAGTTATTCTTTTAGTGAAATAAGCCGGCTAGTTGAAACAAATGATGCGCAGATCACACAACTGAACACTTATACTAATCCACAGACAGGATTAATGCAGGTTACGATAAAGATCAATAAAACTGAAATTTCAGATATTGTCGCCACTTTTCAACGCTATGAGTATAATGTAAAATATTATTTTGGCGAGGAACTGTATGAGAACGAGTTACGGAGTAACTATGATAATCTGATGAATTATCTAAAACTCTAACGTATTTTTTCTCTTCATTTTTGAGCCACAAAATCGACTATCTTGGAAACTGGTATTATACAATAGAGTTATGCAGAGGATGGCGAAATTTTCAGTGTTCATTTTTATCACAGTTATGTCTGCAGGGTTTGTCAATGCACAAACTGGTATGTCAGAACTATCCGTTAGAGATACTTCCATCAATAAATACTTTCAAAAACCCGGTGCAGAAAATTCTTTTATTGTCAGGGAAATTGCTATTTCTGGAAATAAGAAAACAAAAGAATCAATTATTCTTCGGGAGCTTTCCTTTGCATCAGGCGAAACTTATGCTTTATCTGAGCTTGTGAAAAAATTTGAAGTAGCAAGAAAGCAATTATTAAATACTGCTTTGTTTCATGAAGTGGTGGTTGCCTTAAAAAGTTTTGAAGGTAATTATGTAGATATACTTATTGCTGTTAAAGAAAGATGGTATTTATTTCCTGTTCCTTATATAAAATTCGTTGACCGGAATATTAATCAATGGATAGTGGAGCAAAACGCAAAGCTTGACCGGGTTAACTATGGACTAAAATTTTTATACAATAATGTTAGCGGCCGAAATGATAAATTAAATCTATACCTGATCAATGGATATACCAAGCAAATATCACTAAGTTATGACAGGCCTTACATTGATAAGAACATGAAATGGGGAATAAATACCGGGATAGCAATTGGTCGTAACAGGGAAATAAATTATAATACGATCAATGATAAGCAGGTATTTTTCAAAGACACTAATAACTTTGTTCGCTCCTTTTTTAGAGTATATGGTGGGGCAACTTATCGCCCGGCAATAAAAACAAGACATAGTTTTGGTATTTCTTATATCGTAGAAAACGTATCTGATACTATTGTTGCGCTCAACCCTTCTTATTTTACGGATGAACGAAATAGGATTTCTTTCCCAGAAATTTATTACACCTTGAGTTATATAGATGTAGATTATAATCCTTATCCATTAAAAGGATATATAGCAGAACTGTATTTTGCAAAGAGAGGGTTTACTAATGTAATTAATATGTGGTTGTTGAGTGCAAAAGCAAGTGGCAGTTGGGAAATAGCAAAGAAAACATACTTCGGTGTTAAACTGGCTGGTGCCATAAAATTTCCTTTTAGTCAGCCATATTTTAATCAGCGATTGCTTGGCTATAGTGATTTCTTTTTGCAGGGATATGAATATTACGTGATGGATGGAGTAGCAGGTGGATACACAAAGGCAAGTTTATCCAGGGAGATCCTGAATTTGGGTTTTCACGTAAAGAGAAAAAAAGATGTGATACCATACCGCATACCATTCCGGGCTTATGCAAAAACATTTGTGAATGCGGGTTATGCATATAATCCGGATCCTGGAACGAACAAACTTAACAATCGTATGCTGTATTCAGCCGGCGTGGGTATTGATATTATCACGCACTATGATTTTACTTTAAAGTTTGAATGGACTTTCAACCTGTTAGGTGAAAACGGTTTATATTTACACAGAAAGTCCTATTTCTGATTCTCCACATTTATGAAGATTGCTATTTACAGCAGGTTACTAGAAGAAGATAAACGAAGCGATGTTCAGTTTTTTTTTGATGAACTGGCTCATCAAAAAATTGCGGCTGCAGTCTTTTTACCTTTTTATGAAGAAATAAAAGACAGGATCAATCTTCCTGCTGGTACATCAACTTTTTATTTATCCGATGACCTTACAAATGATATAGAATTTGTCATCAGTCTTGGTGGCGATGGTACTTTACTTGATACGGTAGGGTTGGTAAGAGACAAAGGAATACCGATAATGGGTATCAACTTCGGAAGGCTTGGCTTTTTGGCAAGCATCGGTCGTGAACAATTAGCCGATGCAGTGAAAGCATTAAAGAAGCAAACTTACGTGATTGATAAGAGAACAATGATCCACCTGGATGCAAGTATCTCTATGTTCGGCAATGTACCTTTTGCATTGAATGAATTTTCAATTCATAAAAGAGACACAGCGCCAATGATAAAGATCCATACTTATCTCAATGGAGAATTTTTAAATACATACTGGGCCGATGGATTAATTGTTGCCACTCCAACTGGTTCTACCGGTTATTCATTAAGCTGTAACGGGCCGATTATGTTCCCGGAATCGGGAAGTTTTTTAATAACGCCTGTGGCGCCGCATAACTTAAATGTAAGATCGATCGTTGTACCCGATGATAATATCATTTCTTTTGAAATAGAAAGCCGAACAGACCAAATAATTTGTGCACTCGATAGTCGTCGTGAAATAGTAAGCAAAAATGTACAGCTGGCAGTTAAGAAGGAAGCATTCCTGCTTAATCTGCTTAGGCTTACTGAAAATAATTTCCTTCAAACACTGCATAACAAGCTTACCTGGGGGCTTGACAAACGTAATTAAATCTCGGGTAAACTAATTCTGCTAACATTCCGTGAAATCATTTTAAATCTGGGCAATCTCGGATAGTTTTTTTCGTTTTAAGAGACTGAATTCTTATTTTGCAAAATGTTTCGGACACTCTTACTTCTGACGGTTACCAGTTTATCATCACTTTTTGTTTCTGCTCAGCGTGAAGCTGTAGTACAGGAAGGTGAATTTGGCGTTGGCATTGGTGCGGGCCATTACTTCGGCGACCTAAATACAAGAGCTCATTTGAACAGACCCAAAATTGCCGCTACTGCTTTTTTCCGTAAAAATTTTGGGAATTATATTGCTTTAAGAGTAGGCGCAAGTTTTGCACAATTAGGTTACTCTGATATTTATAATGATCATAATGAGTACATGCATGCCCGTAACCTCAGTTTCAATTCCAATGTTTGGGAATTGGCGGTGCAGGGCGATTTTAATTTTTTCCGTTTTATGCCCGGCGAACCTGGTTATAATTTCACCCCATATGTAACCTTTGGTGTTGGCGTTTTTAATTATGATCCCTTTGCTATGCTGGCTGGTCAAAAATATTTTCTTCGTCCTTTGAATACCGAAGGACAGGGCAGTTCATTATACCCGGATCGAAAGCCTTATGGTTCTATGGCATTCAGTATTCCTATGGGCGTTGGATTTAAGTATTGCATTAATGAAAGTATAAATGTTGGTTTTGAAATTGTACATCGTGTTACAGGCACCGATTATCTCGATGATGTAAGTACAACTTATGTTGATCCTTCCGTTTTTCCTCCACTGCCTGATGGCAGTCCATCACCGGCTTATTTATTGCATGATCGTTCGTATGAAGTAGGCGAACCGATCGGTATCATTGGAAGACAACGGGGTATCAGCACACAAAAAGACCAGTTTGCTACCGCAATTTTTTATATCTCGTTCAATCTTCAGAGTTATAAATGCCCATCAGCTAACTAAAAACAGTTAAAATATTTTTTTTGAAGAACTACCTGCGGGTAGTTTTTTTATTTTCTTACCTTACTAGTGTTTAACGGCTGGAAGGGCATAATAAATGCTATTGACCTTTAATCAATTTAAATTTTAAAAATCATGACACTAATTGGATTCTTAGTTCTGCTTGCAATAGCTGCAATATGTGGCGCAATAGGACAATCATTGGCCGGGTACGATCTTGGTGGATGCCTTGTATCAATAATAGTTGGTTTTATTGGAGCCTATCTCGGCATGTGGATCGCCAGGAAAATGGGATTTCCTGAATTTTTTACGATCAATATTGAAGGCAAACCTTTCCCTATTATTTGGGCGATCATAGGCTCTGCAATATTCACTCTTATAATGGCATTGATACGAAGGACATTTGTTGGTAGGAATAGATACTGATTTTACAAATCACATATTTAATATTGAAAAATCAGTTGAGAGTATGGTAAGTCATAATACACTATATGAACTTAGAAATTAAGAGCTGGAGGACCAGGCTGCATGAAATAATTTTCGAATCCAATACTACCGCAGGGAAAATATTTGACATATGCTTACTCATATCCATTCTCACCAGCATTGCTGTAGTAATGCTTGACAGTATATCATCTTTACATTTACGTTATGAAAGAACATTTTTTATACTTGAATGGGGATTTACAATTTTATTTACAATAGAGTATTTGCTTAGATTAATTTGTGTAAAACGACCTTTATTATATGTTTTTAGTTTCCTTGGCATTGTTGACTTGCTTGCAATTATTCCAATGTATCTAAGCATATTTTTGGCTGGTGCTCAGTCCCTCCTCGTTTTTCGGGCATTACGTTTTTTACGCATTTTCAGGATCTTCAAATTAACGCATTTCCTTTCCGAAATAAGTTTTCTTGGATCTGCCATACGATCAAGTGCAAAAAAAATAAGCATTTTCATGTTGGTGGTAGTTGCAATAGTAATAATACTTGGATCAATAATGTATATAGTAGAATCTAATGAAAGTGGATTCACCAGCATTCCCGAAAGTATCTATTGGGCCATTGTAACTATCACAACTGTAGGTTATGGAGATATGACACCGGTAACTCCAGTAGGAAAACTAATTGCGAGTTTGATCATGTTAATAGGCTACAGTATCATTGCTGTTCCGACTGGTATTTTAACAACTGAAATTGCCTTGATGACCAGAAAAGAAAAAAAAGGATCAGAAGCCTGTCCTGGTTGCGGAAAAGAAGGTCATGATGACAATGCAGTTTATTGCAAATTTTGTGGCGAGAAATTATGATCTCAACTCAAAAAACCAAAGTGTTATTGTTTGTTTTCAACTTCTTCTTTTTTGATACATTGATCTACGCTGCCAGTTTTGTTTTTCCTAACTTTGATCGCTAAATTTTTATCACAAGATGTCTGATCTATTAAACCAGGTTGATAAAACTCGTCTTCCACGTCATATCGCCATTATCATGGACGGTAACGGACGTTGGGCGAAAGAACAGGGACAAGACAGGCTTTTCGGTCACTTTCATGGAGTGGAAAGTGTCAGAAATATTGTAGAAGGCTGTGCAGAGTTGGGTGTTGAGTATTTAACTCTCTATGCATTCTCAACCGAAAACTGGGACAGACCCGAATACGAAGTAGTGGGCTTAATGGAGTTATTGGTTTCCACAATTCATAATGAAGTTGAAAGTCTTCATAAAAACAACATCCGTTTGCATGTGATTGGTGATATGAACATGCTACCCGAATATGCAAAAAACGAATTGGAAGAAGCCCTTAGTCATACAAAAAATAATACGGGCCTGAACCTTATTATGGCCTTAAGTTATAGTGGTCGATGGGAATTGTTGAATGCGGTTAAAAGCATAGCACACAAAGTAAAAAAAGGGGAATTAGCAGTTGAAGATATTGATCAGGATACATTGCAGCAACACCTTGTTACCAGTAGCTTTCCTGATCCAGAGTTAATGATAAGAACCAGCGGTGAATACCGGATCAGTAATTTCCTTTTATACCAACTGGCTTACGCAGAGCTATATTTTACCCATGTACGCTGGCCGGATTTTAGAAAACAACATTTATATGAAGCCATTATCGACTATCAGGGGAGAGAACGAAGGTTTGGAAAAACAGGAGAGCAGATGCAGGAATTGAGTCATTAGTCTTTGGTGAAGGAGTCGCGGTAAATAAGGTATATATGGTCAAATTGGCTCTGGGCTATTTTTTATGAATTTGAACACCATGGATCTTAGAACTTTTTATACTTATCTACTTTATCTACTTTTTCTCCCTTTATTAACAAACACTTCAATTTTTTACCGTTAATTTGCCGCCTTTAAAGGCGATCCCTATGGATTTCTTCATTGAATTCCCTTGGGCCGGCAACATTGACTGAACTGATCAACTAACAATGCAAAGAATTCTACATCGATTTTGTTTACTGTTTACGGTGGTTGTTACTTCCATAATCAGTGCAAATGCTCAGGACCCTGCTGACACAACGAAAAAGCCTACTTCAGTTGATCCTAATCTTATTGCATGGCAAAATGCTACCCGGCCAAAAGAGTATACGATCGCAAGCGTAAAAACTACTGGAGTTTTCTTTCTTGACTCGGCTATTGTTGCCAGCATATCTGGTTTGCAAGTGGGAGATAAGATCCTTCATCCCGGCGGCGATCAATTTCCAAAAGCCATTGCAAACCTATGGAAGCAAAAATTATTTTCTAATGTTGAAATATATGTTACAAGAGTTGATGGGGATTTTATAGACCTGGAGATCCATGTTATGGAAAGACCCAGACTTGGGAATTATAAATTTAAAGGGGATGTAAAAAAATCGGAGGAAGAAGAATTAGTTGGAAAAATTGGATTGGCAAAACAAACTATTGTAACTGAAAATACCCGGCGTACAGCCAATGAGGTAATAAAAAAGTATTATGGAGAAAAAGGGTATCTCAATGTAAAACTTGAAATCCAGGAAACACCCGATACAAGTTTTGTCAATTCCATCTTTATGACCTTTATTATTAATAAAGGCGAGAAAGTGAAAGTGAACAATATCAATTTTTTTGGCAATGAAACGGTGCCCGATCTTAAGCTTAAGAAGCAGATGAAAGGCACACACGAAGTAAGCCGCCTTACACTTTTCCCTGATAAAGATACAACCATCTTTGGAGAGAATCCGCAGATGACTTTCAAGCAATACATGCATGATATGGGTTTTCTTTCCATCTCAAAAACAAAGAACTTTCTTGATCCCTGGTTCCGGTTTAAACTATTCTCTTCTGCAAAATTCAATGAAAAGAAATTTAACGAAGACAAAGAAAAGATCATTGAATACTATAATTCCATTGGCTATCGCGATGCCATCATCGACGATGTAAAACCTTATACTATTTCCAGTGGGAATATCAATATAGATTTTAAAATAAGCGAAGGCCATAAATATTATTTTGGAAATATTACATGGAAAGGGAATTCTAAATACAGTGATTCAGTGCTGAATGTGATCTTAGGTATTCATAAAGGAGATGTTTATAATATTGAAACGCTAAACCAACGATTGGGTAAACAACTTACACCGGAAGGTGGTGACATCAGCGGGTTGTATATGGATGATGGCTATCTTTTTTTCCGTGCTGAAGCAGTGGAAACCGCCGTTTATAACGATACGATCGATCATGAAATAAGAATGATAGAAGGCCCGCAGGCAAGAATTAAGAATATAAAAATTTCCGGGAATGACAGAACAAAAGAACATGTGATCCGTCGTGAGTTAAGAACAATCCCCGGCGAACTTTTCAGTCGTCAGGATCTTATCCGTTCACAAAGAGAATTGGGCCAATTGAATTATTTTAACCAGGAAACGATCGGGATCAATCCTATTCCAAATCCTGATGATGGAACTGTTGATATTCATTATAAGGTAGAAGAAAAATCTTCTGACCAGTTGGAGCTTTCAGCCGGTTGGGGTGGTGGAATTGGACTTACAGGTACATTGGGTGTTTCATTCAACAATTTTTCTTTAAGAAATATTTTCAATAAAAAATCGTGGGATCCTTTACCAACAGGCGATGGTCAAAAGTTGAGTCTTCGATTACAATCAAATGGCAAACAGTACAGCTCCTACAATTTTTCATTTACTGAACCCTGGCTTGGTGGTAAAAAAAGGAACTCGCTAACGGTGTCTTTTTATAAAAGCAAATACGCTAATGGATATGATTATGTAAACAACCGATTTAGTGACGAAATAGCAAAGAATAGTTTCATGAAAACAACGGGTTTTAGTGTATCGCTTGGGAAGCAATTGAAATGGCCTGATGATTTTTTCAGTCTGATTCACACTGTCAGCCTCACACAGTATAACATGAAAAACTACCCGATATTTCCGGGACTTGATAGTGGTCTATCAACCAATATTAGTTATAAACTTACGTTACAAAGAAATTCTGCAGGTCCTAATCCAATATTCCCTACCAGCGGCTCCAATTTCCTGGCAAGCGTTCAGTTTACACCACCTTATTCCCTCTTCAATGAGAGTATAGAAGCAGAAAACTCATACAGGCATCCCGAATATCACAAATGGAGATTTAACGCAGAATGGTATGTACCACTTGGCAAACCAATGGGTGCAGAAAAGAACAGGCAGTTCATTATAAAATTAGCAGCGAAGTATGGGTTCATGGGAAAATATAATCGCAATCTTGAAGTATCACCATTCGAAAGATTCCAGCTTGGGGATGCCGGAATGTCAAACAGTTTCGGAGTATTGGGATACGACATCATTGCACATCGGGGTTATCCCATTTATCAAAACTCAAATCCCAGTATTAATCCAACTGAAGATGTATCACAAGCAACGAGGTTCTTTACCATATTTAATAAATACCAGTTAGAGTTACGTTATCCTTTTGCCACTAACCCCCAAAGTACTATTTATGGCCTGGCATTTTTTGAAGCAGCTAATGGCTGGTATAGTTTTAAAGAATACAATCCTTTCCGCTTGCGCAGGAGTGCTGGTGTAGGTATGCGATTCTTCCTGCCCATGTTTGGCTTGTTAGGATTTGACTATGGCATAGGTATAGATCGTATAAAACCAGGACAGGGATTGAAAGAGGCATCCAAGTTTACATTTATGCTGGGTTATGAACCGGAATAAAAATTTTTAACCAAACTTCATTACTACTATTTAACTTTCGTTGCGACGCTCCGTTCAACATATTGTTCAATGTTCAGCAAATGCGTCGCAGTTTACCCAGAGCGAAGCGAAGGGTTCAGTAATTCTATTCATCATTTAAAACATTTCAATATGAAAAAAGTATTGCTTGTAGTTTGTAGCATGTGGCTTGCAACATTTGCTGTTAATGCACAGAAATACGCCATTATTGATACCAAATATATCCTGGACAAGTTGCCGGAATATAAAGATGCGCAAAAGAAACTTGATGATATCGCTGCTGGCTGGCAAAAAGAAATTGACGACCAACAAGCCGACCTGGATAAAATGTATCGCGATTTTGAGGCTGAGCAAGTAATGCTGAGTGATGAACTCAAGAAAAAAAGAGAAGACCAGCTGTTCAATAAAGAGAAGGCGCTGCGTGATCTGCAACGTAAACGCTTTGGTTTTGAAGGTGATCTGTTTAAGAAAAGACAGGAGCTTGTATTGCCCATTCAGAACAGGGTTTACAATGCAGTACAAAAGCTCGCAGTACAGCGCAGTTACGATTTTATTTTAGATAAAAGTGAAGGAATTACCGTTATCTTTGCCGACCCAAAATTGGACAAGAGTGAAGATGTGCTGAGGGAATTGGGAATAAAATAGAAAGAAGACCCGGAAGCCAAAAAGTGTTAAAGATTTCTAAAGAGGCAACTTTGCTCTTCAGAAAATACTCATAAAAAAACAATAACGTAAATCAAAATGAAAAAGATCATTGCAATTTTTGTGTTGGCTGCCGGCCTGGTTAGTGGCACTGTACAAGCTCAAAGCAAATTCGGATTTATCCGGGTTGATGAAATGGTATCCCTGATGCCCGAATTGAAAAAGATAGATACTTTACTTTCAAGTTATCAAAACGATACTTTGCCAAGAACATATAATTATCTTTTATCTCAGTATCAACATTACGATAGCATTGCAAACGATTCTTCTCATCAAACAATGGTAGTACGCCAGCAAGCCTCAAGACAAAGAACCGATTTCCTTGGTGAATTACAGAATTGGCAATCTTCAGCTCAGCAGCTTATCGAAGCAAAACAAAATGCCCTTTTACAGCCAGTATATGATAAAGTTTTAAAAGCAATAGATGAAGTAGCAAAAGAAAAAGGATACACTTATATATTTAACCGTGAATCCTTATTAGTGGGGCCGCCAGCGGATAATATATTGCCGATGGTCGCGGAAAAGCTAAAAGTGAAAGTACCGCCAACTACAGGCACACAAACACAATCGATACAGAAGCCACCTGCAAAAACAGGTAATTAAAGGTTTCCCTAAAGACCCCCTTCGGGGAAAACAAATATTTAAAAGAGGCTGTTGCTTACAACAGCCTCTTTTACTTTTGCAATATGTCTTCTCTTACACCTATTGGTATTTTTGATTCCGGTTATGGAGGGTTAACAGTAATGCGGGAAATTGTAACTAAACTTCCCCGCTATGATTATATTTATTTAGGCGATAACGCAAGAGCCCCTTATGGTCCCCGTTCTTTTGAAACTGTCTATCGATATACATTACAATGTGTAAAATGGTTTTTTGACCAGGGATGTCCGTTGGTTGTGCTGGCTTGTAATACGGCATCAGCTAAAGCATTGCGAACAATTCAACAAAATGACCTGGCTAAAATCGGTCCGCAGAAAAGAGTCCTTGGCGTAATAAGGCCAACCACAGAAGTGATCGGTAATTATTCGGATTCAAAGAATATTGGAATATTAGCAACAAACGGAACGGTTAGTTCTAACAGTTATGTAATAGAAATTGAAAAATTTTTTCCTGATGTAAAAGTGTTTCAGCAAGCATGCCCCATGTGGGTGCCGTTGGTTGAGAACGAAGAATATGATACACATGGTGCTGATTTTTTTATAAAGAAATACATTAATCAATTACTTGATCAATCACCCCTGATCGATACAGTTTTACTAGCATGCACACATTATCCTTTACTTCATGATAAGATCAGGGAGTTTACTCCCGCCGATATAAAAATTTTGTCCCAGGGTGAAATTGTAGCGAATAGCCTGGCTGATTACCTGCAGCGTCATTCTGAAATAGAAAGAAAAATAAGCCTGGGGGAAAGTCATCATTTTTATACCACAGATTCTAGCGAAGATTTTGATAAACATGCTGCCAATTTTTATGGCGCTGAAATAAGATCTGCTCATGTCGATCTGGAGGCTCAAAAACTTTGATGCTCAGGGAACTGGACGTATAAGAGTGCGACGCAACTAAAGATAAATCAGGGTGTAAAAGCCGGCTCTATAAAATTCCAATCTCTCTTATAAAATCTTAAATCTTAAACCTAAAATCTGCAATCCAACCCCTACCTTTGCCGTCCTTTCACAAACAGTGGAAAGTGGTGTTTCCGCTGGTGAACTAAATATCCCGTTTCTCCACGGGCATTTTTAAAAAGGAAAAAATTAAGATTATGCCAGGTAAAAAAAGAACCTATCAGCCACATAAACGCCGCCGTAAATCGGTGCATGGTTTTCGTAAACGTATGAAAACTGCCGATGGCCGTAAAGTATTATCAGCACGCCGAAGAAAAGGACGTAAGAAACTGACAGTTTCTAGCGAAAGAAAAGCGAAATAAAAACCTAAACCCATTAAGCGGGTTTAGGAAGTTTTAATATAATTTATAGCTCCGAACTTTCGGGGCTCTTTTTATTTCTAAAATATCTGCTTGATCTGTGAAAAAACAATTCACACTTGGAAAAGATGAAAGGTTGAAAAGCCGGAAGCAAATTGAAAAATTGTTTGCTGAAGGAAAAAGTTTTGTTGTGAATCCATTTCGAATTTACTTTTTTGTCCATGAACCATCGACCATGAACCATGGACTTCAATTTGGTGTGGGAGTTTCAAATAAAAATTTCAAAAAAGCAGTTGATAGAAATAGAATTAAGAGATTGACAAGAGAAGCATGGCGTTTGCAGAAAAATGAATTAAAAGAAATGGTGAAAGCACAGAGCGAACAATTGAATGTTTTTTTTATTTATACTGGTAAACAACTTCCTGATTTTACAACAGTGAAAGATAAAGTAGCCGTAGCTTTGAAAAAGTTAGCGGATAAAATTAATGAAAACATTTCTTCGCATTCTTAGTCTTCCTTTTATTGCATTGATAAAAGTTTATCAATGGATCATTTCGCCAATACTTGGTCCGAAATGCCGTTTTACACCTACCTGTTCTCACTATGCAGCAGAAGCCTTGAAGAAGCATGGCGTATTTAAAGGAATGTGGCTGGCAATCAAAAGGATTTCACGATGTCATCCCTGGGGCGGGAGTGGTTATGATCCTGTACCCTAAATAAAAAAGCTGCCATTGAACTGACAGCTTTAGAAGTTTCAAAGTATAAATTTATTTTTTCTTTTGTAATGCATAATCAACTGACCATTTGCCTGCGCCACTTACCAATAACGCAACTGCCATCCCAATAACTAGTAAATGATATTCATATCCTTCGCCTTTCAAATTACCTGTCCAGTTCATAAAAAACCCATTTTGTAAATGACTGGTTACAATGATGCCGGTGAAAAGAGAAATAATTCCAACTGCAACGATTCTTGTTGCAAAACCGAATATCAATGCGATGGCTCCAAAAAATTCTATGGCTATTACGAGAAATGCCATGATCCATGATAATCCTGCTGTGCTTGTAAGAAAACCCATTGTTCCGCTAAATCCATAACCGCCAAACCAGCCGAGCATTTTTTGTGCTCCGTGGGGAAATAATATTAAACCTAATACGATCCTGATAATTGTTGATGCGTTGCTTTCGTTTGTTTGAAATATCTTTTTCATGATGATGTTAGAATTTACTTACCGTAGAAAAATTGTTCTTTCACTATTTTACCATCTTTCCAATGCTGCACTGAAACCTGTGTGTACTTGCGTACACCCCAATCCTTGTGCGTATAATCATAATGCCATTTTACATAGCTTGTGTTTTCCCCGATTGCTATATCTAATGGTTTGGCATCACGGAATTCGGTGATGCTGCCAAAGAAATCAATTTCTCTTTGACGGTTTGCGTCCTTACCTACTGTTGCGGGATTTTCATTTTCCTGCATTACCACTTCATCATCATAATAAAGGTCAAATCCTTCGAGTGCTTTGCCTTCAAGTATCAATTGATTCAGGTGGTTAATTTTTTCTTTGATCGTTTGCATAATTTTTTTTTAGACTGTAAAATTGCAACGACAATGGCCCTGCTTCCATTGATGCAGGAAAAGAAATAGGCTTGACCTATGTTATGCGGATTTGTTATTCTTTGAATAACTGCTGCGGATGCGACTGAGAGATTCGGGAGTAATACCTAAGTAACTGGCGATCTGTTTTAATGGTAATCGTTTTTCCATTAAAGGATATTTATCAATAAAATTGCAATAACGTTCGTCAGCGGTTTGGCTAAGATTGGCTGTTATTCTTTCTTGCAATGAAACAAACGCATTTTGTAAAAGATGCCGAAAGAATCTTTCAAATTTTGGGATTTTTAAATAGACCTCGTCTAATGCATTTTTTTCCAGGCAAAGCAGCTCTGTATCTTCTAATGCATCGATGGTATATCGTGCCGGTGTTTGTGTTAAAAAACTATACATGTCACCGGTCCACCAATCTTCAATTGAAAACTGCACCACATGTTCCAGTCCTTTTTCATCAATTGTATAAGTTCGAAGACATCCTTTGTTTACAAAATAATCATAGCGGTTTATTTCACCTTCCTGTAACAAGTATTGTTTTTTCTTTAACTTTTTTAATTTAAGTAAAGAAGTAAAATAATGTTCCTCTTCAGGAGTAAGCGTTATGAAGCGGGAAATATTTTTGAGGATGAGGTCGTACATGAATAGAGGTAAGTTATAAGTATTTAATGATTCGAAGTTAAATAGAATTTAAGTACTTATATAAGAGATTGTTTTTCGAATTACGCTTAGTAATACAAGATATTTTCACTGTTTACATAAATGACATTCACTTTCTTATTACCTGCCAGGGCTGCATTATCAGATACAATTTTAATTAAGTTCTTGCTGTTTTTAAACCCCAAATAATGTTTACTCCAATAAACTATAACGGTATAATCAAAAGTCGCAAACCCGGTAGTGTCTATTGACTTGTAGTCAAAAGTTTTTATATAAGACAAGTGTTTATTTAATGGAAGGATGCTATCGACAGGCGCAACTGTTCTGGGTACAAAAGAAGCAAAAACATTTTGCTGATTCCAATTAAAATCAGAGTCATCAGGAACCCCTGCCGATGCATAACAATTAATATGAAAAGAGATCAATCTTCCTGCATTATCGTAGTATGTTGCTTGCAGGGGCTGGTAATGATTATGAATTTCAACACCATATTTTGTTGTATCAAGTGAAAAAAGATATCGGAAATAATTTGTATCAAGCCTGAATGTTTTTTCTTTCGGCAGGTTGAATTCTTTTCTGAAGTTTTCCAGATCATCTGCTGAAAGATTTTTCCAATTTACATTATGCTTGCAGGAGGTTATAATAACTGCGAACGAACAGATAGTAAGTATGGTTCTTTTTAAATCCAAAGCCAATAATTTAAGCAGGAACTTCTTACAACTTAAATCTAAAAATAAAAAACCGCTCTATTTCTAACAGAACGGTTAAAATTGAATGACGTTTAAAGGTTTTAGGCTTTGGCCTTTGGCATTGCCACTTCGTATCTTTCAGCTACTTTTTTCCAATCAACAACATTCCAGAAAGCAGCAAGGTATTCAGCACGGCGATTTTGATATTTTAAATAATAGGCATGTTCCCAAACATCCACGCCAAGGATCGGAGTGCCTTTTACTTCAGCTACATCCATCAGTGGATTATCCTGGTTGGGGGTTGAAGTGATCTCAAGCTTACCATCTTTTACAATAAGCCATGCCCAGCCGCTGCCGAATCTTGTCATACCAGCATTGGCAAATTTTTCTTTAAATGCTTCAAATGTTCCAAATGCATCGTGTATAGCTTTTGCCAGGTCACCTGCTGGTGGGCCACCTGCATTTTCATCCAGGCTTTCCCAGAAGAAGGTATGATTCCAATGACCCCCACCGTTATTACGGACAGCAGGGGAAATTTTGCCTGCACTCTTAACTAATTCATCCAAACTTTTATTTTCATGTTCCGTACCAGCAATTGCCTTATTGAGGTTGTCAACATAAGCCTGGTGATGTTTACCATGATGTATTTGCATGGTTGTGGTGTCAATATGTGGTTCCAATGCATCGTGTGCATATGGAAGCGGAGCTAATGTAAATGCCATACGATTAAATTTATCTTGTGATTTAATGTTTTACCGGATAACAAATTTACGATTGAAACAATGATGCCAAACAATTTGATTTTTCGAGATATGGAATAAAATTTTACCTTCTTTTGATTTTTAATGTAACTTTCTTCGCTGTTATTTAACCAGAAAAAATATGGGAAACGATTCTCGCCGGAAGTTTATTAAAGGCATTGCAGGTACTGCTATTGCCGCTTCAGTTCCACAAATGATCAAGGCATCGGGAATTGAGAGAAAGGAAGAATTAAAACTGCGTGATTATTACAGCGCCAATGATAATATCCAGGTTGCATTGATCGGCGCTGGTGGCATGGGAACCGGTGACGCACAAACAGCTAAAACAGTTCCCGGAGTTAAAATTGTTGCAGCCTGTGACCTTTTTGATCCAAGATTAGAAGAAGCAAAAAAGAATTTTGGCTCTGATATTTTTACTACAAGAGATTATAAAGAAATACTGGCAAGAAAGGATATTGATGCAGTTATTATTGGGACTCCCGATCATTGGCATAAAGAAATTGCAGTAGATGCACTTAATAGCGGTAAACATGTTTACTGCGAAAAGCCAATGGTACAGCAGATAACCGAAGGACAAGCTGTGGTTGATGCACATAAGAAAAGTGGTAAAGTGTTACAGGTAGGCAGCCAGGGATTGAGTTCTGTTGGTAATGAAAAAGCAAAAGAATTATTTGAAGCAGGAGCGATCGGCCAATTGAATTATGTAGAAGGATTCTGGGCACGCAATACGCCGGGTGGCGCATGGCAATATAATTTGCCGGAAGATGCATCTGAAAAAAATGTTGACTGGAAAAGATTTTTAAAAGATAAACCGCAAGTGCCTTATGATCCGAAACGCTTTTTCCGCTGGCGTTGCTTTAAGGATTATGGCACCGGTGTTTGTGGTGATCTATTTGTTCACTTGATCTCAAGTCTTCATTTTATTATCAGTTCAATGGGACCTACAAGAATCGTGTCAACCGGAGGACTTCGTTACTGGAAGGATGGCCGGGATGTTCCGGATATTATGCTTGGTATGTTTGATTACCCGCAAACTGAAAAACATCCGGCATTCAATTTATCATTGCGTGTAAATTTTGTTGATAGCAATCCGAGTGGTTCTTATTTCAGAATGGTAGGCAATGAAGGATCGATGACAGTTGAATGGGAGCAGGTTACATTGACAAAGAATTTTTCTTATCCACCCGATAATTATGCGCAGGTATTGAAAGCAAAACAATATGCACCTGATTATGATCGCAAAAAAATAAAAGATCCTGAGACAACAGTTTTTAAAGTGCAGGATGGATATAAGGGGGCGCATTATGATCATCACTACAACTGGATGCGTTCAATAAGAGAAGGAAAAACAACTGTTGAAGATGCATTATTTGGCTACCGGGCTGCAGCGCCTGCATTGCTTTGTAACGATAGTTATTTCCAGGGAAAAGGTATCAAGTGGGATCCAATGAATTTAAAATTGCTTGCTTAAAAAATATAAAATGAAAAAAACACTATTATTTATTTCGACAGTGATCGTAACAATGTCATTTATGACAACCAATAAGCAAAAAGACAATACACTTTCTTCAAAAGAAAAAAAAGAAGGATGGAAATTATTGTTTGACGGAACCACGATGAATAAT
>DASYQG010000133.1:0-2083 GCA_036005825.1 Chitinophagaceae bacterium
CCGGAATTGAAACGGATCTCCGCAGCACGAAACGATTCTGTAAGCGCATCAACTTGCTCCAATAAGATCTTATGCCTGTCAAACGCTGCTGTCATATTTATGTAAGCCTGCTCGACCGATCTTTGCAATTGGGTCTTTGCAGTTTTTTCGACCAGCACATTATTCTTTAGATTGATCTTTGCCAGCCTGATCCTGTTTCTTTGCTGAAATGAATTAAAAATTGGGATACTCATATCAAAGCTAATACCTGAGCTGCGATTATTATTCAACTGATCCAAATAACTTATTTTTTCGTTTAAATAATGATTTTGTTGTTTAAAAACTGGTGATTGTGTACTATTCACCATTACATAATCAGGTGACTGATCATAGGTAGTATTTACAAAAATTGGTGTTGTAGCAGTATTGGAATAATTCGTCCTGATGCCTGCATTTAGATCAAGTACCGGGAATAGACCGCCTTTCGCAACTTTCACCGCTTTTTCAGCGCTTTGAGTAGAATAATTCACCGCTTTTATTTGGGCAAATTGCTGCATTGCAGTTTCATATATCTTGTCGGGAGTATCTGCATACATATCAGTAAAAGATGTTACATCCAATCTTTCCAATGTCAGGTTCTTATCATAAGGTACATTCATGAACTCGTAAAGATTGATCTTGGCTGTCTCTACTGCCGTTTGTGTATTGATCAAATTTACCTGGTCACCCGCATATTGTCCTTTTATATCAGAAAGATCGGATGGCTTAATCGCACCTTCTTTATTCAAAATCCCGAGGCGATCAAGTTGCTGTTTAGTCAGCTCCATTTGGTTGCGGGCCTGTACAAGTTGATCCTCGTTGTTCAGCACCTGCAGATAAGCAAGGATTATACTAAGCGTTAAATTATCCTTTCTCTGCTGCAGTGTCATTTTTGAAGCCTCATACGTGAACCTGTTCTGCTTTACAAGATTTTGCATTGAAAATCCATTGAAAACAGTAACTCCACTACCAAGAGAAAAAAATGATGATTGATTATTTTCAGTAATGTATGAATTAGTAAACTGATCAATACTGCGACCTGCGTTGAACGCATAACTTCCCGAAGCATTCAGATCGGGAAGCCTGTTAAGTTTTGCCTGCTTCCATCTAACTTCATCTGCCTGCGCCTGCAGATCACTTTGCAATACATCAAGATTATTGACAATACCCATTTCTATGCACTGTTGCAATGTCAATTTTCCCAAAGTATTATTTTGAGAAAACATACTTACACCAAATGCACAAAGAATAGCTGTAGTTAAAAAAAATCTTTTCATAACATTTACGATTGATAAAAAAAATATTTCGATAAAATTATTTTACTATCATCCCATCAAGCAGGTTGACGATCCTTGAACCATAAGAAGCATTTTTCTCCGAATGGGTTACTTGTATTATGGCGACACCTTCGTTATTTAATTCTTTAAACAAACTCATGATCTCTTCACCTTGCTTTGAATTCAGGTTGCCGGTTGGTTCATCCGCCAGTAATAATTTTGGTTTTGCTATTAAGGCTCTTGCAATACCAACTAACTGCTGCTGACCACCTGAAAGCTGCGTTGGAAAAAGATCTTTTTTCCCAACAATATTGAAACGATCAAGTATATCGGCCACCATCGCTTTTCTCTCTGATGATTTTACATCCTGATAGATCAATGGCGTTTCAATATTTTCATATACCGTTAACTCATCTATTAAATGATAAGCCTGGAATACAAAGCCGATATACTGTTTATATAAAGATGTTCTTTGCCTCTCCTTTAACTTGTGCACCGATTCATGAAGAAAATTGTATTCGCCTTCGTTGAATTCATCCAGCATACCTATTACATTAAGCAAAGTTGATTTGCCGGAACCCGATGGCCCCATAATGGAAATAAATTCTCCCTCCTTTACATGAAGATTAACATCCCTCAATAAAAAGGTACGGTTGTTACCCGTGTTCACCCATTTGTAAATTCCTTTTAGTTCGATCATAGATTTATTTTTTTGCTTCGCTCCGCTCGCAATCACGAACGCAACATAATTTATAATTTACTCAGTTCTTAAAGATTTAATAGGATTA
>DASYQG010000134.1:0-23174 GCA_036005825.1 Chitinophagaceae bacterium
TATACGCAAGCATTCGGCCTACTTCCAATGTATCAAGGATCATGAACCTTGCTATCTGCTGCAATGAATCTTCTTTGATCTCCAGTATTTTTTTATCTGCCTTAGAAATTAACTGTGATGATGCTTGTATAGAGGAAAAAAGCAAAACAATTGCCGCTAAAAAGGAAAGGATCGATTTTTTCACAGAATTCAACATTGGCATTTGATCACGAAGTTACATTGCTTTTACCACACGTAGGATAACGGAAAATAGTTCGTGGTATTTTATAACTTTTTATAAAGCTTTTGCAAAATCGGAAAGACTATTGAACCTGAGGTCGATATTGGGGTGGGGAAAGGGGGTTTCGGGATGGGTGGAAGCAATATATACCGAGTACATCCCCGCATTTTTTCCAAAAAGCATGTCACTCGGTTTGTTTCCGGCAATAATCGATCTGCTGAGATCGATCTCAGGAAAATCTCTTTCAGCACTGAAGGCCATTCCTGGATTGGGCTTTCGGTATAGAGCTTTTGACTCGACAGCAGTGCAATAATAAATGCCATCAATTCGTCCACCCGCGTCTTCTATTTCCCGTTGCATATTTTGATGAATGCCGGCAAGATCATCTTCAGTCATTAAGCCCTTGCCAATGCCACGTTGATTACTAACAACAATTATTGTCCCGAATTTTTTTGCCAATATTTTCAAAACCTCTTTTGTCCCATCATAGAATTTAAACTCCTGCCAGTTGCGGATATAGTCATCTTTCTTTTCGTAGTTAATGACACCGTCACGATCAAGAAAAAGTGTCCATTCCTTATCAATATGTTTTAGATCGAGCGGCGCTTGTTTTAATTCTTGCTGAACACGAAAATAATCTTCAGGAATTCCGATATCAATAAAATACTCATCCTGCACGGAACCATATATCTTCCTTGTTTCAAAATATTTTTTCAAATAATCTTTTTCAAAAGAAAATTTTCCGGGTAATTCCTCTGCAAGAAATTGTTCCGCGTTTAAAATATAGATCCCTCCATTTATTAAACCACGTTTATAGAATTTCTTTTCTTCAAAACTTTTTATAGAATCATCGTCATTCAATTCTACCACGCCGTAACGATCAAAATTTTCCATTGGCTTTAAAAGCAATGTACAATCAGAATCATGTTTAACATGATCAGCAAAAGTTTTTTCAAGATGAACTTTAAAAATGGTATCTCCATTTGCCACCAACACAATTTGCTCCGAAGTTTTATAACAGGAGGCAAGAATAGCCCCACCTGTTCCTAAAGGCTCTTTCTCGATCAAGCATTGAAAATCTAATGTAGAAAACTCAGCATGTAAATAGGCTTCAACCACCTCGTGTTTATAACCAAGAGAAAAAATAAACTTTTCAATTCCCTGGCTACGCAAATAGTTAATGACATAAAAAAGAAATGGTCGCCCATTTACAGGCGCCATGCATTTAGGAAGATCGGGAAGAGCTTCACGAAGTCTTGTACCGAATCCGCCTGCAAGTATGATAGCCTCTTTGATCAATTTTAAATTTCGGATTGCTCCGAAGAAGTTCTCGTGGAACAGATTTTGGATTTATTTAGCAAAATATTTCTCTTCAACCAATTGACAAATGATATGCCCCACCATAATATGGCTTTCCTGTATTCGCGGAGTGTCGGTTGATGGAATATTTATCAAATGGTCGCATAATGGTTTCATATTGCCGCCGCTTTTACCAGTAAATCCAATTGTGATCATCGCTTTTTTCCTTGCAGTTTCAAAAGCTTTTACAATATTAGCCGAATTTCCGGAAGTTGACAGACCAACAAGTACATCGCCGGCGTCACCAATTCCATCGATCAATCTTGAGTAGATATCATCAAAACTGTAGTCATTTGCAACGGCAGTTAAATAAGAAGTATTACAGTGCAATGCTTCAGCAGGCAATGCTTTACGATCGGTATAAAACCTTCCGGAAAATTCAGCAGCTAAATGTTGTGCATCGGCCGCACTGCCACCATTGCCACAGAAATAAATTCTTTTGCCATTCTGAAACGCATTTACAATTACCTCGATACTTGCAGCAATAGCTTTCAACAATCCTTCATTTTGTAAAACCGATTGTTTAGTATCTATTGAAGATTTAATTATCTTTTTGATCTTATCCATCTATTCTTAATTATTAATTTTTAATTCTTAATTCAGATCGTCCACGCTGTCAGCCCATGCTCCACAAATTGGTAATGACGGGTCTTACCCCCAAATTTCTCTAAACTTTGCATCACTGCGTATTTTGTATTTCCCGGGCAATAAAAGATCATAAAGCCACCACCGCCAGCTCCAGAAATTTTTCCGCCCGATGCACCTGAAGCTTTGGCCGTTTCATAAATTTCTTCCATTAATGAATTACTGATCCCTTCCGCCATTTTCCTCTTTTGCTGAAAACCAAAGTCAAGTATTTCACCGATCTCATTTAACCTTCCTTTCAGCAATGCTTCTTTCATCATCATCGCCTGCTGTTTTAATTGATGCATTGCTTCGATCGATGTTTCCTTCTTACTTTCCACATTCTTTGCCTGCTGTTCAATTATTTTTCCTGAATCCCGATTTGTAGCTGTGTAGTACAACAATAGATTATTTTCCAATTCAAACAAGTATTGTTGTTTTATCCGCAGCGGATTCACCACCACTTTATCATTTTCATAAAACTCCATATAATTTACCCCGCCAAAAGTTGCTGCATATTGATCTTGTTTGCCACCCGCAAGTTTCAGATCCTTTCTTTCTATATCATACGCATAATGCGCCATATCATACTCGCCAAAGGGAAGCCGCAACATTTCAGCAAAAACTCCAATGATAGCGACAACAAGAGTAGAAGAAGTACCGAGCCCCGAACCAGCTGGCGCATCTACATGAGTTGAAAGTTTAAACCCACCCTGTAAGCTATGATCTTTTTGAATTCGGTTATAAACTCCTTTTAGCAGATCCAGTTTTCCATTTATCGGTAATTCTTTTGCAAAATCAAATACTTCTTCTTCCTGTCTATCCGTTGCTGTCAAAATAATTTTTTTATCTGTTAGCGGTTCCAGTGTTGCATGTGCATACAATGAAATGGTGGCGTTCAAAATTGCACCGCCATACAAATCGCTGTACGGACTTACGTCTGTGCCGCCACCGGCCAATCCAATTCGTAAAGGTGCTTTGCTGCGATAGATCATTTTACGTCAAAGGTGAAAAGTGAAACGTGAAAAGCATAGTCACTCTCATTATATCATTTTTGAAAGCATTGCAAAACATTTATTTAATAATTCACCAATACTTGCCAGCTGTTCAACTGAAAAATACTTTAAATCAACAGCCGTTTCTAGTATCGCATCAACTTCAATTAGAGAGCCTCTGGATATTTCAAAAAATCGTTTTCTCTCTACAAGTGATCGTCTCGATGCACCTTCAGAAAGATTTAATTTGATGGATAATCCAGCCCTTCTCAACTGTTGGATCATATTAAATTTTTCTTCACCAGGTAATTTGATAGAAATAAAATAGATCTCTTTTGTTAATTCGCGAACAGCCTTATAGACGTCAAGCGATTGGTGATTCAATTTTATAAACATAGAGGAAATATTTTGATTTCACGTTTGACGTTTCACTTTTCACGACCTGCAAGAGTCATCACTGCATTAACCAGATTTGCCCAGCTATATTTTTGTTTTTCTGTGCGAAGATGCGGAATAAAATAATTCTCTCCTAATTGATAAAAACGAAGAATAGCATCAGCAATAGATTTGGGAGTTGGTTCAGCAACAAGGCCAACTTTTTCATGTGGTACTAATGATGCAAGTCCACCAACATTTGTAACCACCATTGGCTTTTCAAAATGATAGGCGAGGGGAGTAACGCCGCTTTGCGTTGCATTCCGATATGGTTGGATCACCGCGTCAGCAGCGCATAAATAGTCCTTCACTTCTGAATCAGGAATAAAATCTGTTTTTAAAATAAGCTGGTCTTTGATCTTAAGTTGATCTATCAGGTCGAGGTATTGTCTTTTGTCTTCATAAAACTCCCCGGCGATCATTAGTTTTATTCCGGATTTCCTTATTCGTTCATCCGCCATTGTATGCAGTAAAATATCAAGTCCTTTATATTGCCTGATAAATCCAAAGAACAAAATGATCTTTTCATCTTTTGACAGCCCAAGATTATTTCTTGCTGCATCTTTTGACAAAGGATCGCCGAAATTATCATACAAAGGATGCTGAACGATTTTTCCAGGCTTGTTTTTTTGAAACAACCGAAGATCCGCCATTACTTTTTCGCTCATCGTAATAAACGCATCGCAGCTTTTTAAAAAATAACTCGTAAAGGTCGTATCACCAGGACGATGTTCATGTGGTATTACGTTATCAGCTATGCAAATGATCTTTGTATGATCATTTTTTTTTACCTGCCTTAAAATTGTTCCAAGCGCAGGGCCCATTAATGGTATCCAAAATCGAACAACAATTATATCGGGCTTTTCATTTCTTAATTTATTACCAACCCTGAACCAATTAAATGGGTTAATAGAATTAATTAGTGAGCGGATCAGCAAACCTTCAGGAGGAAGTTCATTCGTGTATTGTGATTTTCCCGGGAAAAATAGGCGTGGATATTGTAAAGAAAAAGAACAGATCGAACAGTCATGACCAGACTGAATAAACTCTTTTGCAAGCCGTTGATTAAACGTAGCTAATCCTCCCCGCAACGGATGGCCGGGTCCTATGATGATGACCTTGCTCATTAAACGCCGACCTTCTTTTCAATGAGATAAGAATTTCTTCCCGGCGCATTTCTGGAGATCAATTCACCAATAAAGCCCGAAAGAAAAAGTTGAACACCAATGATGGTCGTTGTAAGTGCAATATAAAATCCCGGCTTATCTGTTAAAGTAGATTCCGGGTCAATAAACTTTTTTATGATCAGGAAAATTGAAAGCCCAATACCAATTATGAAAAATATTGAGCCCAATAATCCAAAAAAATGCATGGGTCTTTTTCCATACTTACCAACAAATATGATCGATGCAAGATCAAGCGGTCCATTAACAAAACGGCTGATGCCAAATTTACTTACTCCATATTTTCTTGCCTGGTGTATGACTACTTTTTCGCCAATCTTTTTAAAGCCGGCCCATTTGGCGAGTACAGGAGTGTAGCGATGCATTTCACCATATACTTCAATACTCTTTACTACATTTTTACGATACGCTTTCAACCCGCAATTGAAATCATGCAGTTTGATACCGGACATCCAACGGGTCGTAGCATTATAAAATTTAGAAGGAAGGTTTTTTGTTAACGTGTTATCATATCTTTTTTTCTTCCACCCGCTAACAATATCATAGCCGTCCTCAATGATCATACGATGCAGCTCAGGTATCTCGTCGGGGCTATCTTGCAGATCGGCATCCATAGTTATCACTACATCACCTTGCGCCGCTCGAAATCCTTCATTTAAACCAGCAGATTTTCCATAATTGCGTTGAAACTTGATACCTTTTATATTTGGATTTTTATTCCTGAGTTCTTCAATAATATTCCACGAATTATCAGAGCTGCCATCATCCACAAAAATTATTTCATAGGAATAATTGTTTGCATTCATTACACGGCTGATCCATTCACTGAGCTCCGGCAGCGATTCTTCTTCATCTTTAAGTGGTATGACGAGGGAAAGATCCATTACATGTTTTGTGGGAATGGATTAACCGGGTTCTTTTTTGTGATTGCAGCTCCTATTAGGGAGGCAATTATCCCAGTGATAAGATACATAAACAGAGCGCCGCCAACAATGATCAGCATGAAGTTTTTCGAAAACGAGTTTACAAATTGGTCAATTTTGTCATCATCCATTTTCCCCTGATCCTCCATGCCTTTTCTCATGGCATCCAATATTTTTTGCTTAAACTCAGGCATAACTGATATTACAACTACAAGGCAAAGAACAATAATTAGAGTAGCAATAGCAGTTGTCTTAAACCCGTAAGAAAAGAGTCCTCCAAATGTCACTTCATTATTCTTTGCATTTCCATACATATTAATGAACATGATAAGGCCAGCAATAAATAAAAGGTAAGCTATCCAACCTAATGTCTTGTCCTGACCCTTTCCTGTAAAGTTTAGGATCAAAGAGTAAAGAATTAATGCGACTCCGATAATTAAGCCTGCTACAAAATGGCTGATTGGTTTTTTAGGTTCCATAAAAAAAATTTAAGTGTTCAAATGTACTTGGTCTTTATTAATTATCCCGATTACTTTACCGGTGAATTTTTTACCAATAAAAGGGGAGTTCTTTGATTTGGATAGAATAATCTTTTTTTCATAAACCCATTCAGTATCCGGACAAAATAACGTCAAGCATGCTTTTTCATTTTCTTTTATTGTTCCGGCATTTAACCTTAATAATTTTCTAGGGTTGGTCGATAAAAGCGCAACAACTTTTTCTTCCTTTATTTTAGGTATACTTGTTTTCAAAACCGCATAAGCAGTTTCCAAACCCGTCATTCCATTTTTTGCATATTCAAATTCTGTTTCTTTACTGTCGGCTTCATGAGGCAAATGATGAGAGGCGAGGCAATCGATCGTGCCATCTTCAATTGCTTTTTTGATCGCATCCCTGTCTTCAGCAGATCTCAAAGGCGGATTTACTTTTAGATTGCTGTCATATTCTTTTAGGTCTTCATCCGTAAAATATAAATGATAAGGAGTAACCGAGCAACTAATGTTGATGCCTCCTTCTTTACCTCTGTTAATATACTCAAGTGATTTTTTTGAAGATACTCCCGTGAAGTGAAGTTTAGATTCAGCATATCTAGCCAGCTTAATATCTCTTGCTACTATCAGTTCTTCGGCCATTGCAGGTTTTCCCGGAAGCCCGATCTGTGTCGATACAATTCCTTCATGCATCAGGCCATGTGCATTAATGCTTTTATCATCCGGCAGTTGAATTATCATTCCATCAAAAGCTTTTACATATTGCAAAGCTTTTACCAGCAATCCTGCGGATTGAATACAATTGAGACCATCCCCAAAGGCAATTGCACCGCTTGTTCTCATATCATACATTTCTGCAAGCTCTTTTCCTTCTGTATTTTTTGTAACAGCACCGATCGGATGCACACTAACAGCCAATGATCTAGATTTTTGAACAACATACTCAACCTGGCTTTTAGCATCGATCGCTGGCTTTGTATTTGGGATCACCAATACATCAGTAAATCCACCGGCAGCAGCAGCCATACATCCAGATTCAATTGACTCTTTATACTCATACCCCGGGTCAGCAAAGTTTGCAAACATATCAACCCAGCCCGGAGAAACGCAAAGCCCGTCAATTGAGATCTCCTTATCAGCCTTGCTTGATAAATTCTTACCTATCTTTTTGATAGTTCCATTTTCAATAAAAATATCTGTGGATTGAGAATTGAAGGGAGAATTGGGATCAATAACCCAAACATTCTTAATGAGTAGATTCATTAAGCGGCGAAGATAAAGGTTGTTTTCGGTTCGGAAAAATGAAGAAAAGCTTAGTTTTGTTGCCCATTCCATTTTGAATTGTTCGGGACGTAGCGCAGCCCGGTAGCGTACCAGCATGGGGTGCTGGTGGTCGCTGGTTCGAATCCAGTCGTCCCGACTTATTGAAATAAGGGTAGTCATTCATTAGAAGTGATTACCCTTTTTTCGGGCAGTAGCGCAGCCCGGTAGCGCACTACGTTCGGGACGTAGGGGTCGCTGGTTCGAATCCAGTCTGCCCGACAAGTAAAGCGCTGAAATAAGCTGTGGTAGCATGTTTCAGCGTTTTTTTAAAAAGTGTAGCAGAATTATTTCCACCTTTATATCAATGTGACAATAAAGGAGTTTTGGTCAAATGTTTTAAACTTTTTAGCGAGGGCATTTGCTCTTTAGTAAAAGATATACAGTCGCTTCATTTGCAGCAACCAAAAGACATGAAAAAGCGATACACTATCCAAAACATTACCTTGTGAAAACCCCCAAATTTATTTCAGGCATCTCACAACCGTATGCTTTAATTACCGGCGGAAGTAAAGGAATTGGTTATGGAATTGCCGAAGCTTTGGCCAGACGCAGCTATAATTTAATTTTAGTAGCCAGGCACCAGGATAGACTTCTTATAGCAAAAAATAACCTGGAGTCAACTTATAACATTCATGTAGAGATATTGATAAATGATTTGAGCCGGGACGAGTCGATTGATGAGATCACACAGTGGTGCATCAGCAAGGATATATCATTAAAACTACTTTGTAATGATGTAGGTATCGGTGGGGCTGACGATTATCTATCGGCTTCACTTGATACGATACGTTATATGGTCAGGTTAAATGTTGAACCTTGCATGGCGTTGACATTTCGACTTCTTCCTTTATTGGAAAAGAATACTCCATCGTATATTTTGAATGTTGCGAGCATGGCCGGTTTCGCACCGATTCCCGTAAAGAATTTGTATGCTGCCACAAAATCAGCCATCATTTTTTTTAGCTATTCCCTGCGATATCAATTAAAGGATAAAAATATAAGTGTTAGTTGCCTAGCCCCTGGCCCGGTTTATACCAAACCTGAGATCGTGAAAGAAACTAAAAAACAATTGGGCTGGTTGGCTGATAAAATAGCTATAACACCAAAAAGAGCAGGAGAAATAGCCGTCCGAAAAACCTTGCGAAAAAAAATGATAATTGTACCTGGCACATTAGCTAAACTTATTTCTATGCTTTTACGAGTTGTTCCCAGGAGAACAATTACTGCTATCTACGGCGGATTAAAAAAAGATTAATCATGTTAACACCAGATCGAACATCCCGGTTTACCAACATCTGCCATGTACACTATAAAAAAATTTCTTACATCGTTAGATCTCCAATGATTGCTTTTGAGCTGCCTTACCATGTTCAACCTACTTTGTCACGGGAGTACTTTTAGAGCATGTTAAAATGCTAAAAAAAACGGGACGAGAATAAGAATATCTTAAGTAATCAATCTTTATCATTAATTTGATGATTTTATTTTTTGAAAAGTAATCTTATGCAATGAATTTTGCCGATTAGCAAGCAATCATGAATACGATACAAATACAAGAGCCTTTTCGATTGGAGAATGGAAAAGTTTTACCAGGGCTAACCATTGCTTATCACACTTATGGTAAATTAAACAAAGCAAAAGACAATGTGGTATGGGTTTGCCATGCACTTACTGCCAATAGTGACGTATTTGATTGGTGGCCGGGTTTGGTGGGAGAAAGTTGTGTTATTAATCCAAAAGATCATTTTATTATTTGTGTAAATATGATTGGCAGTTGTTATGGCAGTAGCGGGCCTTTGACAATAGATCCGGAAAACGAACAGCCGTATTATTCTTCGTTTCCTGTTGTCACTATCCGGGATATGATCAACTCATTTATTCTTGTTCGTAAAAAATTGGGTATTGAAAAAATAAAATTGCTGATGGGTGGGAGCATGGGAGGCTACCAGGTATTGGAATGGTGCTTAATGGAACCAGATGTAATTCAAAACAGTTTTGTTATTACTACATCTGCAGCAGAAAGTGCATGGGGTATTGCAATTCATACTTCGCAACGATTAGCAATAGAGGCAGATCAAACATGGAAAGACAAGTCAGCAGATGCTGGTAAGAATGGAATAAAAGCTGCAAGAGGTATTGGAATGCTTACTTATCGCAACTATAAGATATTTCATCAAAAACAAACTGATCCTGATCTTTCAAAAATAGATAACTTCAAAGCTTCCTCTTATATTCTTCACCAGGGGAATAAATTATCCGACAGATTCAATGCCCAGAGCTATTGGCTACTTACAAAATCAATGGACAGTCACAATATTGCCCGGGGAAGATTTGAAACACTCGAAGAAGCATTGAAACAAATTCATCAGCCGATGTTAGTGATCGGTATCGATAGCGATATTCTTTGTCCTGTTCCAGAACAAAACTTTTTAGCTGAAAACATTCCCAATTCCTCCCTGCATATTATTTCTTCTGATTACGGCCACGATGGATTTTTAGTGGAAACCGAAACCATCTCAAGACATTTATTCGAATGGATGGAGAAACATGGCTTTTAAATACCATCCAGAGCTTGAAGAATATCCCTTAAAATATCTTCCCTATGTTCAAGACCAACTGAAATTCGTATTAATCCTGGCGTGATTGCAACAGCTTTTCTTTCTTCTTCCGTAAGTTTTGCATGTGTTGTACTTGCCGGATGAGAAGCAATACTTCTTGTATCGCCGAGATTTGCAGTCATCGATAGCATCTTTAAACTATCAAGAAATTTTTTACCGGCATCAAGACCGCTTTTTAATTCAAAACAAAAAATGCCGCCACCGTTCAACATTTGCTTTTTTGCAATTTCAAATTGTGGATGTGACGAAAGAAAAGGGTATTTGATTAATTTGATCTTTGCATGGCTTTGTAATTGCTCCGCTATCCACATTGCATTTGAAGCATGTCTTTCCATTCTCACATCCAATGTTTCCAGACTCTTACTCAGTATCCATGCATTGAAAGGAGAAAGGGCAGGGCCGGTGTTTCGGCAAAACAAATAGATCTCTTTTACCAATTCTTTTTTACCAACAATGACACCTCCTAAAACTCTTCCTTGTCCATCCAGCCATTTTGTGGCACTGTGTACCACCAGATCGGCCCCAAGAGAAATTGGTAATTGTCCATATGGCGTTGCAAAACAATTGTCGACATTTAAAATAATATTGTGCTTATGTGCAAGATCAGCCAATGCCTTTATATCAAGAATTTCTAATCCAGGATTTGTTGGACTTTCGATATAGATCATTTTTGTATTCGGCCTGATATTTTTTTTCCATTCATCTATATTCGCTGAAGCATCAAAATAGCTGTATTCAATACCATATTTTGAAAGATATTTCGTGATGATATTATGTGTGCTTCCAAATAATGCACGGCAGGAAAGTAAATGATCACCACTTTTTAGTAAAGCCATAAAAGAGCCAAATACGGCGCTCATTCCTGATGCAGTTGCATAACCAGCTTCGGCGCCTTCTATTGCAACCATCTTATCCGTAAATTCCTGGACATTTGGGTTACTGAACCGGCTATAAATATTATCATCGGTTTCATCAGCAAATGCAGCACGCATTTCTTCTGCTGTCTCAAAACAAAAACTACTTGTGAGGAAAATCGGAACAGAATGTTCCATTTCATCTGTTTTGTTTACCTGCGTTCTAATGGCTTTTGTGTTCGGATGCATATTTTCTTCGATTACTTTAAAATTTCAAAGTTAGGTAACGGGGCTTAAGCCTGATTCTTTATTTTTATATAATGACACCCGAACGTCGTGAGAAATTACAAGCCGTTTTAAGTAAACGACAAAACGATATAACGATCGTTTTGGAAAATGTTTTTGATCCGCACAATATATCGGCTGTAATGAGAACCTGTGATGCCGTGGGTGTGCAGGAATTATATGTGCTGAATACAAAAATACCCCGCCATAAAAAATGGGGCGCCAAAAGTTCTTCCAGTGCTGCAAAGTGGCTAACCGTTTACCAATTTGAAAATGCAGAAGAATGTTTTTCTGAACTAAGAAAAAAGTATTCAAAAATTTTAACTACACATTTAAGCAGCGATGCCGTAAACTTGTATGAAATAGATCTTACTCAACCTGTAGCTCTTATTTTTGGCAATGAGCATAGTGGCGTTTCAGAAGAAATAAGAAAGCTGGCTGATGGAAACTTTATCATCCCACAGTCAGGAATTATAAGATCGCTGAATATAAGTGTAGCTTGTGCCGTAACTTTATATGAAGCCTACCGGCAAAAAGCTTTAGCTGGACATTATGATAAAGCAAAGCTCAATCGAGATGTTTTGAAAGAGCTGATGGATAAATGGGGTTATGAGGAAGAAAACAATAAATGATAAAATGATCAATACTCAATTTTCAATATTCAATGGTCAATTAAGAATATCCTTACTCATACTTGTCATGTTCTTTTCCTGCAGGCAGGTAAATTCAGAACCAATTCCTAAATGGAAAATAACTGATCTGCAGGAATACATTGCAAAAAGTGACAAACCTCTTGTTGTAAATTTTTGGGCCACATATTGCGGTCCTTGTATTAAAGAGATCCCTTATTTCCAGGAAGTGGTTAAGCAAAATGAAAAGAAGGGTGTGAAACTTTTATTAGTGAGCCTGGATTTCAAAGAATCATTTCCTCAAAAGATTGACAGTTTTGCTAATAAAAGGAAATTCACTTCCAAGATTGTTTGGCTTGATGAAACTAATGCTGACTATTTCTGCCCCAAAGTAGATACTACCTGGTCTGGTGCAATGCCTGCTACATTATTTATAAATAATAAAACGGGGTATCACAACTTTTTTGAGGAAGAGATGTCAAAAGAAAAATTTGAGACTGAGATGAAAAAGATATTGAATGATCAATAGCTTTCGGGAACTTCTTCGGCATCATTTTCAGTCTGCATCTTATTAAGCTTGTATAAAAACATACTCCACGCTGCAATAGCCACAAGAGCTAAAACGATACCGATAAAACTACCATAATAGAAACTGCGGGCAAGCAGGTAACCTGCTATTACGAAAACAGAAAGAATAAGAGTCCTGTTGATGATTGTCCTGGAGTTCATAAGCGGGGTTTTATCCCGAGTAGATCGGGAGGTTAACGAATTGGTGTGGGGGAACGAATTCTCTGCTTAGATTCAGTTTCCAAAATAATCCATACAAAAAATAAAAAAAATCCCCCGACCAGGATCGGGGGACACAAAAAATAATTTTATAAGAGCTTATTCTTTTCTTTTGATCTGGCAACCCATTGAGCGGGATTCTTTTACTGACACGTCTTTTCCAGCCGTCATTTCATCCATAGCAACTTTCAGGTGTTTGCGGTTTACACTTGAAGCATCGCCGGGATTATCATCAATAGCACCATGATAAACATGTTTTCCTTCTGCATTGAATAAAAAGCACTCAGGAGTGCGGTTAGCCCCAAACTCATCAGCCAATACGTTATTCGCATCTACAGCGTAATACCATTTATAACCCTGCTGCGCGGCATATTCTTTCATTTCAGAATAAGAATCTGCATCATCACGCTGACCTTCATTAGAGTTAAGCAGAATAACTCCAATTTCTTTTGAAAGGGCATAGTTGGCAGCCTCGATAGTTCTCGATTGATTTTTTATAACCCAGGGGCAGGTATTGCAGCTAAACATCACCAGCAATCCATTTTTCTTTTTAGCATCTTTCAGGGAAACTTCTTTCCCCGAAATATCCTTTAGTTTCAGATCGGCTTTTGGAATGCTGGCACCGATGGGTAATACATTATTGAATGTGGTGAATGCAAAAGATAAGGTAGCAACTGCTATAAATGCAAAAACCATTTTTTTCATGATTTAAAACTTAAGAGTATAAAGTTCCGACTTTTTTTTAAATCTTATTAGCCGCCCGACACAGGATTTTTCCTTTGGTCAGCCAGTTTTCGCAACGAAGAAATACTCACATTTAATTCAAATCCTATCAGCAATACTAATGAATTAAAAAAGATCAGCAACATAAGGATCAGAATAGTACCAATAGAGCCATACAGTTTATTATAGTTACCAAAATTGGCTACATAATAAGAAAATCCCATTGTATAAACGATCATCATGAAAGTAGCAAGAATAGAGCCGGGATTAATGAGTTTCCACTTCTTATGCACTGCCGGGGCATACTTATAAATAAAAGAAATAGTGAGAAAAAATAAAAGTACAATTACGACCCATCTCACATTAAAAATCACAGTTCTGATGAAGGGATCTTCAATCCCGAGCCAGGTAAGAACAGTGCCTCTGGATACCAACACAACAATAGACATTAATATGATTAGAAATAAAATAAGTGTGAGTTTTATAGCTACCCAGCGATCATGAACGGCATGGCGTTGAGAAAAGCCGAGATAGTTCATTTTATTAAATGATCTCATTATCCCGATCATTGCATTTGAAGAAAAATATAATGCCAGCAAGAAACCAAAAGAAAGCAGGCCGCCTTGTTCATTCGAAGCAAAATCTCTTAAAAAGCTTATGATCGGTTCATTATTTTGTTTACCCGGTATTACTTCACGTATCAGTTCATATAATTGTTCTAATTGATCTTTTATCGGCAAATAAGGTATAAGGGTAAAAAGAAAAATACAGGCGGGTGGTATTGCTACCAATAAATTAAATGCAATGGACGCTGCTCTTTCATTAAGACTTGTCTTTTGTATTTGAATAAAGAAGAACCTGATAACATCGAACAATGGGATACCGCTAAAACCGGGGAGGATAATGTTCTTGCTTTTTCGGATAACAAATTTTACCGGAAAAGATGTAATGAATTTCCGCCTTATCTGGGTAAGCAAATGCATTTGCTGTTAGTGGTTTGCTTTTCTGATCGAATCCTGCCTGTCTTGCGCCTCTGCGAAAAGTTTTGCATACTTTAAATGATCAGCATAGTTAGTTGTGTAAATATGCGTACCTGAAAAATCACTGTTCGCAACAAAATAAAGATAATCTGTTTGTGGTGCATTTAGAACGATATCGATCGTTTCAGGTTGCGCAGTACATATTGGGCCCGGTGGCAGCCCTTCATTGATATATGTATTATAGGGAGATTGTACCGTTAAATATTTTTCATAGATCCTTTTCAGCCCAAAATCTCTCAAGGCATATTTGATAGTAGGACAGGATTGCATATTCATTTTTTTATCCAATCGATTAATATATACACTTGATATCTTTTCTTTTTCACTTTTAATATTGACCTCTTCATCAACTATAGAAGCAAGTACAGTAACCTGTACAGGAGTAAGGTGAATGGCTTCCGCTTTCCTTTTTCTTTCGTCATTCCAGTATTGCTTCCAATGTTCAAATAACTTTTGAAATACTTTTTCGGGAGTGCTGTTCCAAAAGAAAGAGTAGGTGTCAGGCATCACTGCAGCCATTACAGTATTACTATCAAGACCGAAAGTTTTTAGTGAGTCATTATTTGTAATAAATTGAATGGCAGCCAATGAATCAAATTCAAATTGCTGACCAAGTTTGCGGGCAAAATCTTCTTTCAATCTGAGTTTTGTAATAACAAGCTTTACCGGGGTTTGTCGCCCATTTTTGAGTACGCGGATCAGTTCAAACAAACTCATGTTTTTTTTGATCTCGTACTTACCAGCTTTTACAGAATTAAATGTCAGGGCTCCTGCTGTCCAATCAAACCAGCGGGCAGATGAAATGATATTTTTAGAAATAAGTTCATCTTTTACCTGGCCAAATGTTTCACCGGTTTTGATGTAAAGGAATTTTTCTTCGGGAGCAATTACAGAAGGGCCAAAAACTTTCCAGGCTGCAAAGAGAACCAGGATAAGAACAAGTATCAAAACAAATCCAAAGGTCTTTTTCATAGTGTTCTAATTAGCTGAACAGAATTATTGGATGTATAAGCGTACTCCCATATTCTTTGGGATTTCGCTTCGTTTAACGTTGATGCCATGAAAACAGAACGATGAACGGAGCGTCGCAACGATGTCAAATAGTATTCCAAAAGCTGATTTACAAAATAAATAAAAAACCCCGTCTTTAAGACAGGGTTCGGGAATATCTTTTATTAAAATTAGTTGGTGCTTTTCTGAGCCGTGGTGGTGGGATTTGCTTGTTGTTGTTGGGTCGGATTGGTACTTAATCCATTGGCATTAACGGGTGGCGTAGTGTTAATAGGAGTGCTGCTAACTTTTTGCGATGCACCGGTACCAGATGAAGAACTACCGGAAATAAACAAGGTAGAAAGCAGGCATAAAACGCCAATAACACCGGCAAATATCCATGTCCCTTTTTCGAGTACGTCAGTTGTTTGTTTTACTCCCATGAACTGGTTGCTAAAGCCTGCAATATTGCCGGCAAGACCGCCACCTTTGGGGTTTTGAACGAGTACAATAAGACCAAGAATCACACTGGCAAGTATCACAAGAATTACAAAAAGTGTTGTCATATCAGGTTCTCTTTAATTTTTCAATAAGGACTGCAAAATAACTGCTTTTAGAGGGATTGAGCAAACTTAGTTTCTCATAAATCTTAATGGCTTTTTCGGGTTGACCCTGCTTGATCCAGACCTCTGCCATAGCCTCTGTATCTACATTTTCTTCGTCAAGGGAATGGGTTGCCAGCTGAACAACTTTTTCTTCGGAACCGCTATCAGTGTTCATCGCAGCAATTTGCTGCGGCGGCAATTGCCTGATCGTTTTTAGCCATTCGGTAAAACTTTTTAATTGCTGACCGAGGCGATCCTTAGGTTTTTCTTCAATGTTAGTTTTAATACCCTGCGATGCGAAATAATCAACAGTATAATAGGGCTCAAAAACAAGTGCCGGGTCTTTCGGTTCTGCTTTTCCAATTACAGATAAGGTTGGGGCAGGGGTTGAAGTTATTTTTTCTTCCGGCTTTGAAGCAACCACAAATTCATGTCGTGATCTTTCTAAAACTAATTCGTCATTATTTGGTTCTTCATCAACTTCAGTTTGTATGATCTTTTCTTCAATAACTATTTTTCCTGTTGTTGGTTTGCTGTTCAAAAGATGATCAAGCCAAAGCGGGTTATTTACATGAAGCGAAGTTGATATTATTTGTTTTTCAAATTCCGGGTGATCGGTTTGCTTTTGCTTTGCAGCTAATAGAAGTTGAGCAGAAGAAAAGTAAGGATACTGTTTTGCAAGATGTTCGATCTCTTCAGTACTGCATTGGTCTAAACTGTTTTTCCTGAATAAAGAGAAAGCCAGCTTGTTTATCAAATCATGCATAATGCCAGGGATAAAATTACCAATTGGAAAAAAGTTGGTTGAAGATCTCATCTGTGAGGTTACGGATAATTTCATCATTCAACTGTCGTTCAGCTTGTGGCAAAGTTAATGACGCTGAAAAATCAAAACTGCGGCTCGCTGAAATATTTCTTGGTTGTGCCCCTGGTGTTTTTCTGTTGAGCAAAACAAGGCTTACGGCAACTGTAAGACGGTTAGTAGAAACCTGTTGATTAGAAATACCAGAAGTTGAAACATCATATTGTGAAATATAGCCAGAGATATCATAGTCGGCATTATCATTATTTACCTGTGTAAGTTTTGTTTGACTTACTATTTTCTGGCGAAGCTTATCCGTCAATTGCGGGCTTAACGTATTGTTTTGATAGCGGGCTTTATTTTCTATATACTGAACTCTTACAGTTTTAATTTCTGGTGGAATTGAAGCGCCATTGAATTTATAAACACCGCACCCTGCAAGTAATGACATAACGAAAAGAACAAGAAGAAAAATTCTTGTTATGCGAAGGCTATTCAAACTTGTACCTAGTATTTTTTGTCGTACCAACATTTTATTCTTCGATGTTATATTCTTTTAATTTTCTGTAGAGAGTTCTTTCACTTATACCAAGATCGAGTGCTGCATCTTTCCTTTTACCGCGATGTTTCTTCAATGCTTTTATAATGAGCTCTTTTTCCTTGTCCATTATATTCAGACTTTCTTCCACTTCAGTATGCTCATGAATATCTCCATTCATTATTACAGGTTGTGATGGTTGTGCGGTTGGCTGAACATAGACGGGCTGCATCACTTCATGTCCTTTTAATTCTTTCAATTCATTAATGAGAGCAGGGTTTTGTATTGCATTCGGATTTTGCAACACGTCAAAAAACATTTTCTTAAGTTCTGTTACATCTTTCTTCATGTCAAAGAAAAGCTTGTAAAGAATTTCTCTTTCGTTTGCAAAACTTTCAGCACCGCCGCCATTAGAATGTGCCAATACTGGTAAACGATTTGCTGAATAAGGTTGTAAAAACCTACCCAATTCTTTTGAACTAATTTGCTTATCCTGTGAAAGAACTGAAACCTGGTCCGCAATATTCTTCAATTCTCTCACATTGCCGGGCCATGGATAGTTAATTAACATGTTTTTTGCGTCCTCATCCAATTGCACCGGTGCCGTTTTATATTTCTCTGCAAAATCAACTGCAAACTTTCTAAAGAGTAATGTAATGTCTTCTTTGCGGTCATGCAAGGCAGGTACACGAATTGGAACAGTACTGAGACGATAATAAAGATCTTCTCTGAATCTTCCACTATGAACCTGGTCCAATAAGTCTTTATTGGTAGCAGCGATCACTCTCACATCAGTCTTATGTACTTTGGAAGAACCAACACGAATATATTCACCTGTTTCCAATACCCTTAACAAACGAGCTTGTGTTCCTAAAGGCAATTCACCGATCTCATCTAAAAAAATTGTCCCCCCATTTACAGTTTCAAAATATCCTTTACGAAAATCAACAGCGCCGGTAAAGGAGCCTTTTTCATGACCGAATAATTCTGAATCGATCGTTCCTTCAGGAATAGCGCCGCAGTTTACTGCAATGAATGGATTATGTTTTCTTGCACTGAGTGCATGAATGATCTGTGAGAAAACTTCTTTACCTACACCACTTTCTCCCATGATTAATACTGAAAGATCAGTAAGAGCAACTTGTCCCGCAACCTGTAATGCATAATTAAGTGCTGGAGAATTGCCAATAATGCCAAACCTGTTTTTTATACTTTGAATTTCCATATTCCTGTCTCCGCCTGAGGCAGAGAACTTAGATTTGTTAATTAATAATTGTTCCTAATAATGTTGCCTGCGTACAATCACTCACATTCACCGTCACATAATCTCCTTTTTTCAATTGGTAATTCTCTTTTGGGAATACGATCACTTTATTTTGTGAGCTTCTTCCCATCCAGTCTTTGTCGCTTCGTTTGCTGTCACCTTCAATTAACACAGCAAATGTTTTTCCAATATCCTTTTTATTGCTTGCAAACGACAATTTGCCCTGAACTTCTACAATTTCCTGCAATCTTTTTTTCTTGACATCCAAAGGCACATCATCTTTATACCTTCTTTCTGCGAGAGTACCGGGACGTTCGCTATAAAAGAACATATAGCTCATATCATAACAGCTATATTCCATAATTTCTAAGGTGTCTTTATGATCGGCAACTTCTTCTGTACAAAAACCCGAAATGATATCCGAAGAAATTCCGCAATCGGGCATTATTTCCCTGATGCGATCAACTTTTGCTTTATACCATTCTCTTGTATATGTCCGGTTCATCAATTGTAAGATCCTTGTGCTTCCACTTTGAACCGGCAGGTGAATGTATTTGCAGATGTTTTCATACTTCGCCATGGTATGGAGCACTTCATCTGTAATATCTTTCGGATGTGAAGTTGAAAAACGAACTCTTAATAAAGGTGAGATGAGTGCAACTTTTTCAAGCAACCTGGCAAAAGTCATTAACTCATCTTTTGATTCATCAAAGAAATAATAACTATCAACATTCTGTCCTAACAATGTCACTTCTCTAAATCCTCTTTCAAAAAGATCTTTGCATTCATTTACTATTGAAACTGCATCACGGCTTCTTTCTCTTCCTCTTGTAAATGGAACTACACAAAAGCTGCACATGTTATTACAGCCTCGCATAATGCTTACAAATGCAGTTATGCCATTACTATCAAGTCGTACAGGTGAAATATCAGCATAGGTCTCATCGCGGCTCAATAAAACATTCACCGCTTTTTGTCCGCTTTCTGCTTCCGAGATCAATCCTGGTAAACTCCGATAAGCATCGGGTCCAACAACCAAGTCAACCAGTTTTTCTTCTTCCAATAATTTTGACTTCAATCTTTCCGCCATGCAACCGAGCATACCGATCAGTATACCGGGCCTTGCAGCTTTTAATTTTTTAAATTCCGTTAATCTCTTTCTTACTGTCTGTTCTGCTTTTTCGCGAATGGAGCAGGTGTTTAATAAAACAAGATCTGCATCTTCAAAATTGCGGGTGGCGCCAAAGCCTTCTTTGTTTAGAATCGAAGCCACAATTTCGCTATCAGAAAAATTCATCTGGCAACCATAGCTTTCAATATAAAATAGTTTTTTATATTGGTTAGGATCGCTGTTGAATGGGGCAAATGCCTCACCTTGTCTTGTTTCGTCCTGCACTTTATCGGATATATAATCAAGCATTAAAATCTAAAATTGGACTGCAAATTTAGGCAAATAGAACCAGTTGGTGACAGGATGGCATGAACAAATATATTCGGGCAACACCTTTACACAAAAAGCAGGTTTTCAGGCTCCCAGTCGTCTAAATTTGCGTTATGAGGAGATTTGGCTTTCTGGCAATTTTTCTGTTTTCAGGCTTATTAGTGCTTTCACAGGATGCTAAAAAGAACGCAACCGGTATCATTAGCGGCAACGTATTGGATTCATCAAATTCAAAGGCAATTGCCAATGCTTCGGTTCAATTAATTAGCTCAAATAAAAAGATCACCCATATAACTGATAAAAACGGAGAATTCTCTTTCACTGATCTGCCATTCGGTTATTACAGTCTGAACATCTCTTATGTTGATTATGCCTCTTTAAGAATTGATAGTATAAATGTTCGTGCTGAAAGGGCTGATTTCAATCTTGCAGATATTATGCTTTCAACAAAATCAAAAGAACTCGAAACGATTGTCGTTTATGCGGAGAAGCCTTTGATACAATCAAAAGATGGAAATATCATTTTTAATGCAAGTGAATCAGCAGTAGCTGCAGGCAGCAATGCAAGTGAATTACTTAATACCGTTCCGCTCATTTCAAAAGATCCCAATGGAAAAATTTTAGTGCGGGGAAAAGAACCAAAAATTTTAATTGACGATAAGCCTGTTGAATTAAATCTGCAGCAATTGCAGGATCTGTTGGAATCATTACCAGGAAGTTCAATAGAAAAAATAGAAGTAATGACCAACCCACCACCACAATATGCGAATGAACAGGGAGGGATAATAAATATTGTTACCAGGAAAGGTAAAGTGGGAATGGGAGGAAGGTTAAGTGTTACAGCCGGTACAAGAGGCGAGGGAAGCGTCAATGGAAGTTTTAATTATCGTAAAAATAAATTTTCAATAAATGTAAATGCCGGAACTGCGGTTAATCGTTTTGTGGGATTTGGAAATTCTGAAAGAAAAAATATTTATCCCGATTCAGTTAATTATTTGAAAACAGAAAGCGATTTTTTGAATAAAAGTATAAGGCCATATTTACGGGTAAACATGGATTATGAAATTTCAAAATACCAGAATCTTCATTTTGAAGCCAATTACAATCAAAATGATTTCAATAACCGAAGTATAACTGCATACACAAACACTAATCGTTTCAATGAAATTTATAAATTAAGTGAAAGAACCATTCGTAGTGAAGGAGATAATTATAACCCGGGTGCAAATATTACTTATACCAAAAAAGGAAAACAAGCAGGCGAGCAATTCAGAATTATTGCCGGCACAAATTTTTCTTTGAATGAAAATGAAAGGGTCTTTTACCAGCAATATTTCAATCCTGATCATACACCAAACGGAACTGATTCTCTACAGACACAGATCACAGATAGTAAAAACAGTGGTTATAATATTCGTGTAAGCTATGATAAGCCTCTTATAGAAAAGAAAACTTTTCTTTCTGTTGGAGGGGCGTACAATCGGAGCAATAGCCATATCCAGGTTGATGCATCCTATTTGAAAAATCCTGAGAAGGTTCTTATGCCTATGGATCTTTTGAGCAATCATTTTAAATTTCACCAAGATGTCAGTAATCTCAGGGCCTCACTAAAACAAATATTAGGAGAAAAGTTTAGCGTGACTGTAGGTGTTGCTGTTGAACAAACGCAAATCGGCTTTGATCTGATAAAAACAGGAACAGAAGTTGGAAACGACTACTGGAATTTTTTACCCTTCGCTAATATCAATAAGAACTGGAACAACGATCTTAACGTTACATTGTCTTATCGCAGGACTATTCGCCGGCCCGGAATAAACGAATTGAACCCCACCATTGATTTCTCCGATCCTTATAACCTTCGATATGGCAATCCACTTCTGGATCCTTCATTGGCTCACAACTTTGATCTTGTCGTTGGAAGTACAAAACCAAAGTATTTTATAAATCTTGGTTTCGGATATAATAAAGTAGAGAATATTTTTTCTCAAATAAGAACATTATTGAATGACGGCAAAACACAAATAACATGGGAAAATATCAGTCACAGAAAAGAATATGAAGTAAGCACCTGGAATGGATTTACTTTAAGCAAAAAAGTAAAAGTAAACTGGAGTGCAAGCTATACTTACAATCAATATAGTGATTATGATAAAAAAGTAAGAAATTATCGCGATGGCGGTTCGTTTACAACTACTCTTAATGGAAACTATGCCATAAAAGATATCTGGAATTTCACTGGTAATTTCACAACGAGTCGTTTTGCAAATCCCCAGGGGTCAGTAAGCTGGAACCTAAGTACAAACGTAGGGGTCCAGAAGAAATTCTTTAATAAGAAGTTTATAGTTACCCTCAATTTCATTGATCCTTTCCGAAATCAAATCACTAACAGTTATACTTACGGGACTAATTTTGAAGTTAGGTCATCCAGCACAACACAAACAAAAAATTACCGGGTTACGTTGGCGTATAATTTTACAAAGGCTGCTAAAAAGAAATAAGAAAAAGCAAATTGTTCTCCTGACATTACTACCCCCAAAAAAGGAATATAAACAGAGGAATAAAAATTGAGGTCAATGCCAATCCGGCTGAAACAACTCTATCTTCAGATATTGGAGTTCCGTCGACTCTTTTCTCCCAGACCTCATCACCATATGAAGTAAAAACAGTGTAAATGGGGTATTCTCTTTTAAGGTATTTTGGTTTTATTTGACTAAATAGTTTTTCAAATGAAAAACAATTGATCAAGTAAAAAATAGGTAATAATGAAAATAGAAAAACATAGCTTGAAAAATTGAAATGCGAAATCCATAAACTAATTGTGCAATAAACAGCTGCAGTAAAAAGATAAATTCTGTATTTTCTTTTTATCCAAATTTCCTGTGTAATAAATGAAATAGTGATTGCAACTATTACTACAAAAACCGGAATAAGTCCAAATATTTTTTCAGTAAGTGTCAATAAAATATGTCTTGAGCGGAAGACGGGACTCGAACCCGCTACCTACAGCTTGGGAAGCTGTCGCTCTACCAGGTGAGCTACTTCCGC
>DASYQG010000135.1:0-2312 GCA_036005825.1 Chitinophagaceae bacterium
TAAAGTGACTTGCTGTAACCATCACACGCCACATTGTATTTCATAACGTCGTTTGTAACTATCCAGCTCTTTTACCGGGCCCTTACTAAATAAATTACTGGCGATACACAGCAGCCTGCTTAGCATCTTTTGCTTTTGCTGTTTATCAGGTGCAAAATCAAACATCTTTTCATCGATGAATGGATTCTCGCTGTACTGAAGTATCATTTCGTCAAGAGTAAGATTTGTGCTCATAGAAAAATATTTTAATAATGTACTATACAAACCTTTTAAAAAACCGTGCCAACTCTAAAACCCCTTTGTTAACAAAACAAAACACAGAAACGTGGGTAATAAAATACTCAGTTGCTTTATTGTCTTGGATTATACTGGCGGGTATACCAGTAAATAAACAATTAAATTTGAATCGGGAATTTGTACCAACAGGTTGCGACCATCATTAAGACAACAATAATTTAACATGAAAGCCGCCGTCCGTTCTAAATATGGTTCAGGAGAAGTTTTAAGTATACAGGAGATCGATAAGCCAACTCCAAGAGATAATGAAGTAATGATAAGAGTATATGCAGCCAGTGCAAACAGAAGTGATCTTCATGTACTTACCGGCAAGCCACTTTTCATGCGGTTGTTCACAGGTTTATTCAAACCGAAGTTAGCAGTTACAGGATCAGATTTTGCCGGCCAGGTTGAAGCAACAGGCCCGGCTGTAACATCTTTTAAAGCTGGTGATAAAGTGATGGGCTTTGGTGGTGGTCTCGGTACCGGCACGCATGCTCAGTACGTAACATTTGCGGAAACCAAAAGAATTGTATTGATGCCCGGCAACATAAATTATAAACAGGCAGCAGCTTGTTTGGAAGGAACGTACTACGCCGCTATGGGTATTCACCAGTTAAAACTAACCGCCGGACAAAAAGCATTGGTGTATGGTGCCACGGGTGCCATCGGTTCAGCCTATGTCCAGTTCCTGAAATATTATGGTGTGTATGTTACTGCGGTATGCGGTGGTGAGAACAGGGAACTGGTAAGATCATGGGGCGCTGATAAAATGATTGATTACAAAAAGGAGGATTTTACAAAAGATAACGAGCAATATGATTTTGTTATTGATGCTGTCGGCAAAAGCAGTTTTGCCAAATGCAAACGGCTGTTAAAGAAAAAAGGAATTTATGCTCCATCCGGCGGAGCTGAGAATATCTTCCTGGTACTTATTAACCCGCTATTGGGTGGAAAAAAAGTTTTATTCCCTAAAGACAATAAGGGTAATCTTAGTTTTATCAAAGACCTGCTTGAAAAAGGAAACTTTAAACCGGTAATAGATAGAGTGTATCCGCTTGAAAAAATTTCTGAAGCTTTTACTTATGTAGCCACTGGTCAAAAAATAGGGAATGTTATTGTTACAATGGACTAAAGCTTTCATCTTGCCCGGGCAAACATTCATGCAATAGTAAATGCTGAACGAGAAATACGTTTCACCAATCTGCCTGATTTGGATGGATTGGCGCAATAAAGTAGTTTTAAGTTACGACAATACAGCGTTAGCTGCAACAATATTGCCTTCAAATATTCAAGAACAATAAAACCAAATTGTATGAAAAAAAAATTAAAAACCTCGACAACTTTGTGTTTGTTACTTATAGGACAATTTGCATTTTCACAAACCTCCAAAGACTCATCAGAGCTACAGAAATTAGCCGAGAGTACTGTTATTTATTTTTATAAAGGTGACTTGAATTCTTTTGGAAACTTGTTCAGTTCAGATGCCACTTTTATAACTGTTACCGGAGTTGTTGCCAAGGGAGAAAATCAAATTGTAGACATGCATAAAAAGTGGAAAATCGACTCGGCAACTGTTGTAAAATACAAACAACCGATGATAAAATTTGTTACCAAAGACATTGCTGTTTCATACATGGCTTGGGACGGACTTGTTTTTGGCGAAGGACCGGCAAAAGGAATTGTTCAATCCGGCTATCTGACTATCGTTTCCCAGAGGCAAGGAAAACTTTGGAAAATCATTTCGGCAACAAATGCTCTTAATTTTACAGGAAGAAAAAATTTCAGTTTGACGCCTTATGCCGCCACTTCAAATAATTGATTAGATGGATAAATTGCCGCAGCTAACATTGGTGACCGATGCACAACTACTCTCGAAAAAAGATTATTGAAGAAAAAAATATTTTCACTCATTGATTGATCATGCGATAATAAAGTTTGGTTGCTGTATTTTATAAGTCTTCATGCTGCACCATAACAATAAAAAATAAAAGCGAAGGCTTTTTTCAGCCCTTCTTATCATCATTATTGCTGTA
>DASYQG010000136.1:0-4566 GCA_036005825.1 Chitinophagaceae bacterium
TCAGTTTTGGAATAAGTCCGCTGTGATCGATGTGTGCATGAGAAAGGATCATAGCGTCAACCGTCATTGGATCAAAACCAAAATAACGATTCAATGCGTTTGTTTCTTTTCCCATTCCCTGGAACATACCGCAATCAAGCAATAGTTTTTTTCCGTTTTTTAAAGTAATTAAATGCTTACTTCCTGTTACACATCTTGCCGCTCCGTGAAATGCTATTTTCATACCGCCTCCGCCCCTGAAGGGGAAATTTAGTCTTTCCGTCCAGGAGATTTTTTAAATTATAAAATCAACCTAAATGTAACATATGCAATATTAGAAATCAAATCTGCGTTTGCCCATAAGAAACTACTGGTTATGAAAAGGCAACTGCTCATTCTCCCCATTATTTTACTGTTGCTATCTCCTGCTTTTGGACAAAAAAGATCATGGGAGATCGGAGTTAAACTAATCAATGAAATTGAAGATAGGGGAACTTATGCCCCCGGAATCGGGGTGCAGGCCCTTTATATGATCACTAATCATAGCGGAATAGAATCAGGGTTTTATTATAAATTAAATCCCCAGTATTACATGGAAAGCTACAGTTTGAACAACTATAAGACCAAACGTTTTAATGAAAAAGTCATCCAACTTCCTTTATTATACCGTTTCGAATCACGCTTGGTAAATTTTACAGCCGGGTTTGCCCTTGAATATTCTATTAATATGAAAGAATTTAAAAAAACATTGCCTGCGGCTTATGGTGATGAGTCTCTGCAAAGATTGACAGTTGTACCTACGATCAGCATATCGAAAAGCTGGTATTTTTCCCCGTCATGGGGTGTTGAACCGGAATTGAGAGCAAGTGCTCCGATACCACAAGGAGGTGTTGGGATCGGCATAAATCTTTCATTACGCAAAATAATTTTCTAAGTCTTCCTGCTTTTTACTTTAAATGACCAGGTAATATAAAATTCCGCAACTAATTCTCCCGCTTTATTTTTTCCGATCGTTTTTGCTCTTATTGTTCTGCCATCACCGGATTCAACTGCTTCTTCGATCATTTTCTTTATTTGTAGCCCTTCCTCACAAACAAATACAGTTTTATCAATCGCTTTTTTAAAATACTCTCCCTCCGTTTTTACAACCAGCATACTTACCGGAGGCTTTCTTTTATATAAATGTCCTAATGCAAGGGCTCCCGTACTCATTTCTGCCGCCATGCTTAAGCATGCAAAATAGGTGCTGCGAAAAGGATTTTGCGAAAACCATTTGAATGGAACTGTTACTTCACACTTATTTTCATCCAGGCTTTTCACCCTTACGCCAGAAAAATATGCACTTGGCAATTTAGAAAGTAAAAACATCCCGAACTTTAAAGGACTGGTCATCTGTTTGGAAAATAGCTGAAAGTTTGATTCCATTATTGTTCTTTATATTGAGAAGGATCTAATGATTTTTTACTCCATTCTGTAAAAAACGATTTGACTTTTTCCCGTTCATAAGATGTTTTTCCATCTTCAAGATACCATGAATTTTGTGTATGCAACAACTTGCCTTCACCATCTAAAATTAAAAAAACAGGGAATCCAAAGCGTTGAGGAAAATTGTATTTCGCTAAAAGTTTTGCATTATAATTTTCCTTGCTGTAATTCAAATGATACACGACATAGTTCGCTTTCATCAATGAATCAAGTTGTACATCCTTTGTAACATACTCATGAAACCTGGCACACCAAATGCACCAGTTGCCTCCAATTTGTATAAGAACATGCTTACCTGATCTTTTTGCTTCGCTTACTGCATTGGCAATTTCCGTTTCTGCTTTTTCATCCGGTTTGTAAAGATTGAACTTCTTCATGTCTTGTGAAAAGTCCGTAAAAGAGAAAAACAAGAAGAGAAGTAGTAAACAAAATCTTGGCAAATAGATCATACATTTTTTTTTGAGATCGCAGATCTTTAACTCAGATCAATATTGAAAAAAATATTGGTAAAAGTACAGAATGATTTACCTTTTCGCCCAGAGTTTTTTGAAACAACAATCCACCAAAATCAACGAACATGAAACGCTTTAAAAAGATCTTGAAATGGACAGGCATTACCATTTTAAGTATTGTAGTAATTTTTGTCGTCCTTGTTTTTTCCATGCAAAACAAAAAATTTGATGCTCCATTCCCAAACCTTCAGGCAAGTAATGATAGTGCGACTATAGCAAGAGGAAAATATCTTGCTTATGGGCCGGCGCATTGCTCAGGTTGTCATACACCTGCTGCAGACCAGGAGAAAGTAAAGAATGGCGAAGAAATTGCCTTCAAAGGAGGACTTGAATTCGCTTTGCCAATCGGTAAACTATACTCTAAAAACATTACTCCAGATGACGAAACTGGTATCGGTAAAGTTCCTGATTCCGTATTGGCAAGGTCACTTCGTTATGGTGTGGCCCGTGATGGTCGTGCATTATTTGATTTTATGCCTTTCCATAATTTAAGTGATGAAGACCTGGTCGCTGTACTTTCATTTTTAAGAGCACAACCTGCAGTGAAAAATGATGTGCCAGGCAATAAACTTAATTTCATGGGTAAAGCAGTAAAAGCATTCTTGATAAAACCAGTAGGTCCTGACGGTGAAGTAAGCAAGTCTGTAAAGCAAGATACAGCTGCTGAATATGGAAAATACCTGGCAACTTATGTTACAAATTGTCGTGGTTGCCATACCAATCGCAGTTTAATGACCGGTGCATATACAGGCCCTATGTTTGCTGGCGGTTTAAAGTTGGATGCCGCTGATGGTTCTTATTGTGTAACACCAAATCTTACTCCCGATAAAGAAACGGGAAAGATCACTGGCTGGACACAACAACAATTTATAGACCGGTTTAGATTGAAAAAAATAATTGGAGCTTCTGATATGCCCTGGGATCAGTTCAGAAAAATGAGTGATGATGATCTAAAAGCAATTTATAAATACCTCGTAAGTCTAAAGCCAATCAGGAATGACACTGGACCCACTTATATAAGTGCTGCGAGTACAAAAAAATGATCCGCTGGTATTTTTAATTGATTGCTATTTGATTTTTTAATAAATCATCAAACTCATCTCTTTTACGAATGAGATGAGGTTCGCCATCTTTTACCATTACTTCGGCAGGCTTGAATCTTGAATTATAATGTGAGGACATTTCAAAACAATATGCCCCGGCATTTCTAAAAACAAGAAGGTCGCCTTCATGTACTTCTGGCAATTGACGATCTTCAGCAAATGTGTCGGTTTCGCAAATATTTCCTACTACATTATAGTTTCTCTTTTCACCTGCAGTGTTTGAAATATTTTCAATCTCATGATAAGCCCCATAAAACATTGGCCTGATCAAATGATTGAGTCCGCTGTTTACTCCGGCAAAAATTTTATTACCCGCATTCTTTATAACATTTACTGTGGTTATAAAATAACCGGCTTCACTTACAATAAATTTTCCCGGCTCAAACCACACCTGGAAATGACGGTTGTATTTTTTCTCGTACCAGTCAAATTCTTCTTTTACTTTTTTACCGAGTAATGGAATGTCAGTACCTTCCTCACCAGGCATATAAGGTACTTTGAATCCGCCACCAAGATCGATCACTTGCAGATCAGGAAAATGTTGCGCTACGTCAAACAATACTTCAATGCCTTTTGCAAATACTTCTACATCTTTTATTTCGCTACCGGTATGAATATGCAATGTTCTTATATGCAAGTTGGTTTCTTTGATAACATCAAGCACTTCTTTAATGCTTTCCAGGGGGACACCAAACTTGCTATCAATGTGACCGGTAGAAATTTTCAGATTGCCACCAGCCATAATATTCGGACGTAAACGAACACCAACAGGATAAGTATGTCCAAACTTTTGACCGAATTTTTTTAGATTGGAAATGCTGTCAATATTAATATGAACTCCTAAATTTTTTGCTTCTTCTATTTCTTCAAAAGCAATATTGTTTGAAGTATATAAAATATTCTGTGGCTCAAACCCGGCTTTCAATGCCAGCTTTACTTCGTTAATGGAACTGCAATCGATATTACAACCGATAGAAAGAATGTATTTAAGAACATTAATATTGGTTAATGCTTTTGCTGCATAAAAAAACTTTGTATCAACTCCATCAAAGACTGTAAGTAATTTATCGTATTGTTCTTTTATTCTTTCAGCATGATAAACATAAACCGGAGTTCCGAATTGTCTTGCGATATTCCCTAATTGTTCAGGCGAAAGTTGTTGCGACATAGTTTGCGAAGTTAGGAACACGGATGACACGGATTTGATGGATCTGCACGGATTTTTTATGGCTCAGATTAATAAATTCCGGCTACTTCTCATTAGACTTTGTTAATGAATGAAGGATGCATAACTCCCCTCAGGGGTTGGGGGTTTAGCTCTCCTCTCCTTCCTGCTCGTCTTTATTCTCAATTAACTCACCGCTTTCAGTTACAGCAAGATTAGTAGGTTCTTCTGAAGGCGGAGGAGTAGCTTCAGTTTCTGTATTTGCAGTCTCAGAAAGAAAATCTGATTCATTGACAATAGTGGGTTCGATCATTTGTTCGGC
>DASYQG010000137.1:0-12140 GCA_036005825.1 Chitinophagaceae bacterium
GCACAGGGAAAAGAGATTTTTCGGTTTGATACTTTTGGTGATGAAGATTTTTGGAGTGGATTACTTCATATTGATAAAGCTATAGCTGGAATGAATAATGGTGGTTTTGGACCCGGTGTTAGTCCTGCTACAGCGCTGGCTGTCGGATTAAAAGTTGATGTTGATGCATTGCCTGCTGATATACGTGCGGGAATTACTTCCGGAGCAATAAATCTAAATGATCCTGCCATCACACTTGCACTCTTAAAATTAAATGCAGTAGTTGGTGTAAAGGGAAATTTTAGCGAGGCAGACGTGTTACAATCTGTTGGCATTACTTGTGCTGTCTGTCATTCCACTGTTGACAATTCATTTGCAACAGGAATTGGCAAACGACTTGACGGATGGCCAAACAGGGATCTGGATGTAGGAGGAATTATTTCTTTAACTGATAATGCTCTTCCGATAGCTAACTTGCTCCATGTAGATGAACCAACATTAAGAAATGTGCTTGACTTATGGGGTCCTGGAAAATTTTCGGCCATACTATTTATGGATGGCAAAGCTTTTCGTCCTGATGGAAAAGTGGCTGCCAATTTAATTCCCGCAGCTTTTGGTTTGAAAGGTGTTGATCTTACAACTTATACCGGGTGGGGTGATATTAGTTATTGGAATGCATTTGTTGCCAACCTGGAAATGCATGGGAAAGGTAATTTTTCTGACCCTCGCTTAAATGATCCGGTAAAATATCCAATTGCTGTTGAAAACGGTTTCTATAATGTTACAAACAACCCTGACCTGATAACTTCGAGGTTACCAGCTTTAAGAGAATATCAACATTCAATAGATGCACCTAAGCCTCCCAATGGTAGTTTTAATGTTGCTGCAGCAGGACGGGGAAAGTCGATCTTTTTAACAAAAGCGAAATGTGCTACTTGTCACGCATTGCCACTGCTAACTGATAACGTTCTTCATACAGGTGCAGAAATTGGTATTGATGATTTTGATGCTATGCGGTCTCCAACCGGCAAGTACAGAACTACGCCTTTGGGTGGATTATTTACGAGAGCAAAAGGAGGTTTTTTTCATGATGGCAGATTTGCAACACTAATGGATGTTATAGATCATTACAATAATCACTTCTCACTAAATTTAAAGACTTCGGAAAGGCATGATCTGGAGCAGTATTTAAAATCACTTTAATAAAATATTGTGGGCTGCACAGTTCTTCTCATCACGTTAGAAAAGTATTTATTCTAAAACTACTAAGAACGCAGGAATAGTGGATATATTAGTATTGCATATGTTCAACCATTTCTATTATTCTTGTTTTTGGCCTTGTAATAATTTTTCCTTCGATCTGTTTCCATACAGTTTGTAATGCTGTCAATAATTCTTTTGCTTTATCAAGTTTGTCAAACTCAAGCTCAATTATAACATAATTCGGATTATCGGTTTGTCTGAATACTCTGTATCCCTTTACCCCCGATTCTTTTCGGTTGACAGGGTCGATATCAAATGCTTTTTTCCAACTACCATAATCGGGGACAGGATGCTCTATCTGAAGAATTATCATTTATTTCCTTTAGATAAAGGTACATTTTTATACAGTTTTTTATTTCTGACAATTGTCCTGAGAAAATGCTTTTTTAATTTTTAGACAGATCCAAAGCTGGTTTGATTTCGCCTCGGTGACAGGTAGTGCAATTGATAATTGCCGGATTTGATTTTAATCCCTGGATATTCTTAAGTAGCTCGGTATTTATCTTTTTACTCATATCTGCCATTTGCCGCGTAATGTCCTTTTGCGCTTTTTCTTCTGATGAAAAATCGGAAGTATTGTGGCAATGTCCGCAGCTTACACCTAATGAACGACTATAACCAACATTCATTATTGCCAATAGCCTTCCGGCGGGTACCTTAAGCATTTTAATGTTTTTAAAAACAGAATCTGCCCGCATATTTTCTTTCCCTTTTATTGATTCCTTTACAAGGTTAGTATACTTTGCTCTATCCGCATCAAGTGAATCCTGCAATGCTTTTTCATTTGTGACACCGTTGGATCTTTTAAAATCAAATGCTGTGAACGCAGTCACTACTGCAACTAATAATAAAAGGAAGATTATTTTTTTCATTGTAGATCGTTTGAAGTAAGTTAATTGAAATCTAAATGTTTCCCCACCCTCTTATCAAATCAATGACAATTCAACGAACAACGTGGGAAACAAAGTCTGGACAACAATTACAGTATTTTTTTATGAACACTATGTACAGCAGGGGCGGACCGAAAGAACTCAATTCTTTTAGCGGTAAATTACTTACCAAAAGCCCCTTTGTTTTAATGAAGATGCTTTTTATTTTGAGTTATGGATCCGATACCAATAAGTTTTAAACACAACGGCGTACAGTATAGTGATTGTTACTTTACAAAAATCACCAGGGGCGGTGTAGCATCGTTTTGGCATCTGCATGATTGCGATAATTATTTTCTGGGTAGTCTTCGGTTTACTGATCAATGGACCTTTGATGCAAATAGAAAGTCAACAGGGATCGATAAGCTGGCCGAATTTTTTGGTGATTATGTGGAGAAAACAAACCGCAACAATGCGGCATAGGAGGCTGACACTTCATATTAAGTGAATTTTGAGATCGCAATTCATTGGTTATTCACTCTACCATATATAAGTTTTCTGAGTTAGAACTGTCCCGATAGCTATCGGGATCTATTGCTTTATAAATTCTTTACGAATAAGTTTTAGTTGTTGGTCTTTCGACTAACGACAACATAGATAACACCCGGGCGAAGGTAAGGAGTCAACCAATGATGATTTTTTTACCTAGGTCTTACGCTCATGAAGGAGCATCCATGAGGTACCAAACTTGTCTCTCAGCATAGCAAAGCGAGATGCAAAAAAAGTTTCTTCCATCTTCATGAAAATCTCGCCGGCTTTAGAAAGCAGTTCATAAATTCTTTCTGCTTCTTCTACACTTTCAAGTCTAAGTGTAAGATAAGCGCTACGCATTGGTTCAGCATTGGGAATGTCGGCTCCCATAAGCACAGTATCTCCAATTTCGATCCGGGCATGAAGGATGGCATTCTTCCAGTCAGTCGGAATGTTAGCAGCGCCGGGTTGTTGCTGATGAGTCAGCATCATTGTGATCTTGCCTCCAAGATGCTGTTCATAAAATTGAAACGCTTCCTTGCAGTGTCCAGGATAATTTACGTAGATGTCGAGCTTCATAGAATCCTTGCTACTCATAACTTCTGTTTTTGTATTTTTTCTATTAAGATTGATATTGTAAAAATGGCGAAATAAGATCAATTTAAAAGGTCGTTATTGCGGCAAGTTGGGGGGCTGATTGCGTCAATTTGTTTCGGACAAGGACAAAATATTACAAAACTAGTAAGGAGTTATACCTGTCCCGATTATTCGGGAAACTCAGGATAACAATCACTGTATTTTTTATTTATTGAACATACGAACAGCAGCGAAGTAAAAGAATGCCGTTATGTTCGCACTGTTCTCATGATGCCTTCATGCATCAATTTTATTTTATTAGTTCCGACGCCGGCACCGGAACTAATAAACTCAGGACAACCGCATTCTCTTAAATTAATTGAAAATGATACAAAACAAATACTAAATAGTTGCCATATCGATCACAAACCTATACTTCACATCACTTTTTTCCATTCTTTCAAATGCTTTATTTATATCTTTTATATTAATCACCTCTACATCAGAAGTAATGTTATGCGCAGCACAATAATCAAGCATCTCCTGGGTTTCCGCAATACCTCCAATAGCTGATGCTGCAAGACTTCTTCGCTGAAACGCCAATGAGAAGATCGGGATCTGTGCCGGTGCAGGCGGTAATCCAACACAAGCCATTGCTTTATCAGTCTTGAGCATTCCGAGGTACAAACTATAATCATGAGGAGCAGAAACTGTGTCAAGAATAAAATCAAAATAGTTTGCAATTTTTACTTGCTCCGGATCAGTGCTTAATACAAATTTGTGCGCACCTAATTTGCGTGCATCAGCTTCTTTAGATGCATGCGTACTAAAGACAGTTACTTCTGCGCCAAATGCAGCTGCAAATTTTATTGCCATATGTCCCAGACCGCCAAGACCTATAACACCAACCTTGTGACCTGCTTCTACCTTCCAATGGCGAAGAGGAGAATAAGTAGTGATACCGGCACAAAGCAAGGGAGCAACTTTTTCAAGCGGTAATTTATCGGATACCTTCAAGACATAATTTTCATCACAGGTGATCTTGTTTGAATAACCACCATATGTAATTCCATCACCATGTCTTTCCGGCATGCTGTATGTAAATGTGGGCATATTCTGACAATACTGTTCTATACCTTCTTTGCAATTATCACATTCACGACATGAATCCACCATGCAACCAATGCCAACGAGGTCGCCGGTTTTGAATTTTTTTACATGATCCCCAATTGCACTCACACGACCTACTATTTCATGTCCCGGTACTAATGGATAGATTGACATGCCCCAATCATTGCGAACAAAATGCAGATCAGAATGACAAACACCGCAATAAAGTATATCCACCAGCACATCATGAGGACGAGGAGCCCTTCTCGAAAAATTAAATGGTTGTAAATTTTCCGCAACAGCCATTGCTGCATAGCCTTTGGCAGGAAGAGCAGATGTAGTTGTTGGTTGGTCAACAACATTGATTTCTTGAATATCAGGCATAAATTGAGATTTAAGATTAAAGAATAAAATTGTTCGCTACCCAGGTGGTAAAAGAAAGGGGATAGGAAAGGTAAATAATAAAATCGGTTTTTTGATAACCAGCTTTCTATTGCTTTGTAAAATCTTTATGGGTAAGACTTTTGGATGACTGATGTTTTATTTTTTTAACCAAAGCAGGGTAAATAAAATCTTTCATCAAAGCATCAACATTTTTTTCAATAGTCCATTTATTATAATTGCCCGCAGTAGTTACTACTACAAGATTGTTGGTCTTGTCAAATAAGATCCTTTGATCACCATTTCCAACACAGGCAACGATAGGAGTGGGCCTATTATTTATTGTATCCTGCCATAACCAGAACTGGTATCCATATGAACCGCCACCAGGTCTTTGTACATGTGATTGAAATGATTCTTCAACCCATTTTGGATCGATAATTTTTTTCCCCTGCCATGCACCTTCCTGTTTGTAAAGCAATCCAAACTTCAAAAGGTCTATTGATCGCAATCGTACGCCTGAAGCTGCTGCAGGTAGATCTGTCCCAGGATATTTTATCCATTCAAAGCGGGTAATACCTAATGGCTGAAAAAGATATTCACTGGCAAACTGGTCAACTTTTTTTCCTGTTGTTTTTTCTATGATGGCTGCAAGTAGCTGAGTTGTGCCTCCATTATATTTCCATAGCTCACCGGGTATTGCTTCCATCGGTTGACTCAACACATACTCTACCTGGTTGGGACTATTGGTCATTTTAATTTCAGAATTTTCGGGATTATCATAAGGAATGTCTTCATTCCAAACAATTCCCGAATTCATTGCCAGCAGGTGTTTAATTGCCAATGATGATTTTATTCCTGTATCCAGTTTTGCATACTCAGGAAAAAAATCAAAAACTTTTTGATCGACACTTTTGATCTTTCCTTGTTCGATAGCTATACCAATACAGGCAGAGACAATACTTTTTGAAATACTCCTGATGTCATGCAAGCTATCCCTTCCATGTGCAACAGATCCCAGGTCATCTCCCCATCTTTGATCTTTACCTGTCCAATATTTTTCATACACTAGTTTATTATTCCGTACGATCAGCAAACTGTGTATGTTGGGATAAGTGCCATTACGAATAGCAGTGTCAATCTTGTTTATAATACCTGAATCAATTCCCACATCAGCCATTGATGCAATAGCAATGCCTTCAGTATTTTCTTCAAAATTCTTTTTTTCTTGTTGTAGACAGTTGGCAAAAAAGAAAAGGATCAATAAATAATAGTATGATCTTTTTATCCGCATAAGAATTGTTGTAACTAAAGGTAGAGAAATATTAGCGCAGCATAGTTGAGCTGTGGCAGCTGACCGCATCTCGCGATAGCAACCGGGATAGGACAACAATTACTGTTTTTTTTAATGAACGTTACGGACAGCAGGAAGATACGCAAGCGGCTACTTTATTTTAACGGCACAAACCAAGGCTGAGACGAAAATTGTTTTCTCATTAACCGGCGGTTAACATAGGTTGAGCTTTGTTGGTACGTTTTGTGTTTTTGCTTAAGAAAAAATTATTATGAAAAAGATCATCCCCATGCTGTTGTTTTTTATAACAGTAGCAGCAGTATCAGCAAAGGCACAGGAAACAAAAACTAAACCTGTAACGACTCCGACCGATAAGGTGCATAATGTTACTCATCCGCATAATAAAGTATCACACGGTACGAAGTCTAAACACAAAACAGCGACAGGTAAAAAATCAACAACAGAAGTAAAAACAAATAAGTCCGAAGCAGCGGTACCGAAAAAGAAAACAAAGGCAAAGTAATTGAAGTTAAAAACGAAAAGAGGTGCTATTAAATAGCGCCTCTTTTTCAGTACAACCTGGGTGAGTGTTGAGTGATACCTGCTTCGTTCTCACTATACTTTCATTTTGATTGGGGGAAAACTTTTGACATCAGCGCAAACGAATGTATCGAAAATATCAAGGTTCATTTTGTTGCCAAATACTCCTTCTTCAAGTTTTGATAAATAATAGCCAACTCATGGATCTTGTCATTATAATTGTGAAGATTTTGTTGCCCTTCGAAAGCATTTTTGGCTATCAAACTAAGACTTTGCAACCCCTCAGTCCATTTATTCCAGGAAGGCAATTTTGAAAGCTGATTGTTATATAATTCATCGAGCTTTGTTATCATATAATAATATGTCCTGTTTTCTTCCATCAAACTTTTATTACTGCTGTTAACAACATAAATAGCAAAAGGAACGATCATGTCACTGCTGAATTCATCGTTGATAGTATGCCTTTCTCCAAACCATGCTCTTGCCTTTAGCCATTGATCGAAGCCAATAATTCCCATAGTAGGGTCAGCGGGTACCCACTCCTTATTTTTTTCGTCAAATATTTCAACCCAACGGTGATCATTATGTTCCTTCCCAAAAACTGACATTTTATTTCCATCAGTTTTTACCTTTTCTGCAGCAGTTTGCCCTCGTTGTTCACTTAGCACATGAATATTAATCTCAGCTATCGGTCTATATACAAGATTTAATTCCTTTAATAAAGCCATATATACGGTAGCCAATTCAAAACAGTTACCTCCTTTTCTTACAATGATCTCCTTTACTGTTCTTTTTTGATAGTCTGTTGCTTTCCATTCAAAATTATTACTAAGCCAGTTTAGCAAGACCCTGGCTTTTTCATAATTATCCGATATACCGGATATGATAGTTTCGGCAAAAGACTTAGTGTTTATTGAACTTGTATCACTGCCGGATGAGATCGCATTTTGTTGAGCAAAACCTCCAATGCCCGGTAAAATCATCAATACAACAAATATTTTTTTCATTAAGCCCGATTTATGGCTACAACGGATGAGCTTTCGTTTTGTTACCGGGTAACCGTCAAAATTTTTTAACAGGCCCCGTGTGCAAAGCATTTATTAGCATTTGTAAATTCTTTGTGGTCAGAACACGGACGGGCCGAACGTTTTAATAGTCGGCTGTCCTGATTTACACCTGTCCAGATTACTTTGGTAAATACAGGATAACAATTACTGTATTTTTTGTTTAATGAACACTACCGACACCAGATGACGGAAATTATGGCTTATAAGTTCCTGTTAGTTTTAAGATTGTCACAGAGATGATTGAGAAAAGAATTATTAATATGAACCATGAGGATCGTTTAGCTCTGCTTTCTATATTCTTGTTTTTTTGAATTTTTAAAAAAGACCAGACGATGATGGCGACAAGAGGAATGCTGCACATCAAAACAATAATTTTATTCATTGATCCGTAAACACCAAGCATTAACCCGAGTACTAAAAAAATAATGATAGCTGGATATCTTTCAAAAGGATTTTTGGAGTTATGAAGGCTTATGGATTTGATCTCGCTAAGTTTAATTTCGAGGTCCTGGTAATTACCGATCTGTGGAGGAACATAGATAATGTCTTCTGCGTTTTTTCCTTTAATTATAAATCTATTGCTTTTTGTTTTTAATATCTCTTTTATCTCGGCATGGTATAAGATAATGGTCGGAGTATTTAGTTGGTAACGAGCTATTGTATTATCATTTATTGTGAGTGCATAGCTGTCTAATAGTTCTTTTTGCTTTTTAAAAGTCCTTCGGATGCTAAAACCGAATATAAGCGAAAAAAGTACAATTGTAACCGGTACTGTTATTATATAATCTCCTTTTTCTTTTGCACCTATTGTCGTGACAGTAACAATTGATAGTGCAACTAGTCCGACTACGAGAAGTCTTTGTAATGTTTGCTTTTTTATTTCTTTGAAACCATCCGGCCTTATTCTATAATCTGGCATTTTGAAAAAAGTTGAAGCAAAAATATAGGTTCCTCCAGATTTTGATGGCTAAGTGAGCCACCTTCATGGCTATTCGTTTCGATGCGTGAGGGCATTGCGAATGCAATGCGGGCATCGAAGCTTGCCTAACAACAACGGAAAAATTGTTAACCGTATCCAGCAATAGTCTTCATCTGCTTTTGTTTTGTAAATTCAGGTATGGAAGTACACCACCATTCGCATACGCCGCGAAAGAAATGGACACATTATTTCTGGGAATTTTTTATGTTATTCCTGGCTGTATTCTGTGGTTTTTTGGCAGAGAATCAACGTGAGCACCTTGTAGAACATCAACGGGAAAAACAATTCATGAGTTCTCTTGTTGAAGATCTGGAAACAGATACGATAGAACTGCAAAGAGCAATTAAAAAAGCAGATTCAATAGCAAACTATGCTGATTCAGCAGTAATGTTTTTACGTGACTTTAAACCACAATCGAAAGTATCAATTCGGCTTTCAGACTTGGTAGGGTTAGCGGGACAACGACAAATATTGATCTATACTGATCGGACAGCTACTCAATTAAAAAATGCCGGAGGCATGCGTTTGATTCGTAATAAAAATGTCAACAATCTTATTGTAAAATATTGGAAGGAGATAGAAGAGTCAAACATATCACTTGACAGGTACATGGTTTACAGGAATGCAAGCCGTGAGATCAGTTTTAAATTATGGCTTATACCCGAAATATACAGATCGGGCAGACCGGCAGATGCCAAACCTATTACTGAACTTGAGATAATTGATAACGATATAAAGAAATGGCATGAGCTAACAAACTTACTCTCGATGTGCGGAATCATCTCAAGGATTGCACATATACGTAACCTGAAACGTCAATTAAATACAGCTAATGAATTGATCGCAACTATTAAAAAGGACTATCATCTCAAATGATCATTTGCACAGTCATTGGTATGCGGCGATACATTGTGCGAAGGGTTACCAACAACCTATCAAAGGTTTTAAACCTTTATTGTTTGTTTCTGTATGAGCTGCCAAACTCTCTCAATTAACAATCCATAAAAAAGGCAGTTTAAGATAAGCCCAATAAAAAAAAGAATAGCAGAACTATTGAATATCGGCCAGAATAAAACGTGTGTCGGAAATCGAAATACGCTGAAGGAGTCAGCAATAAATTTTCCTAAGCATCCAGTTCCCAGTTGTCCCTCATCTTTTCCAAAAGCAAACCAAAAAGAAACAACAGTTGCTACACCGATAATAATTGATGAACCGAGAACGACAGAAGTATTAATTCTTCTAAACAAAAACATGGCTCTAATTTATTATATAAAACAACATCTGTAAATTTTTCGCTGGCCGAGAATAACTAGCCACGGGGTCTGCCCATTTTCTCTTGCTTTATAAATTCTTTATGGCAAGACGCCGTGCGGACGGAAATATTTGATTTGTATATTCACCTTTTATTAGCGACATAATGCAAGCCAATAAACTAAGCTCCGGACAATTAAAAGTAGCTGCGACCGGCTTCCTCAGCCTCTTCTCCATTGTTGGTATTATGTTTTATGGACTTCCTTTCTTTTATGATTTTTGGGTAAAAGAATTTGGTTGGTCAAGAGCTACAGTTACTTCAGGAAATGCTTTTGCAAAAGTAGCTGTTGGCCTGTTAGGCTTTTTTGCAGGATGGTTTATTGATCGCTTTGGTCCGCGAAGGTTAATGCTTGCCGGAATTTTAATGGGAGCCATTGCGTTGGTTGGTTTAAGTACGGTCACGACTCTCTGGCAATTTTATTTGTTTTATACATTCAATGCACTGGCATATATGTGTGCGGGACCATTGCCAAACCAGGTCTTAACTGCACGATGGTTCAACAAGACAAGAGGTAAAGCGATGGGGTTTGCTTATCTCGGTATAGGTGTTGGTGGCATGCTGGTTCCGCAAATAGCAAAATGGCTCAACATACAATTTGGATGGCACCAGGCATTGATGATTTTAGGAATATTTACGGTTATCATTTCCTTTCCCATGGCGTGGATAGTAAAAGAAAATCCTGAAGTACATTCATTAGGAACTATTAAAGAAGAGCCTGCAATTCCTCTTAAGAAGATTGTAAAAGGATGGCCGTTCTATTTGCTGCTGATCGGCAGTATGTGTTCAATTGGCGCAGTAAGCGGAACTAATCAGAACCTTAAACTTTTTTTCAGCCTTGATTTGAAATATTCACAAGGCCAATCTGCAAATATCATTTCATTGGTTCTTCTTTCAAGCATTATCGGTCGTGTGCTGATGGGCTGGCTGGCAGATAAGTTTCCAAAAAAATACGTGATGATCCTGATCTATACACTTATCGCAGGATCAATACCGCTACTTTACTTTGCCTCCACTCCAGGTGTTATTTACTTATTTGCTTTCATTTTCGGAATGGGTTTAGGCGGAGATTATATGATCATTCCTTTAATGGCTGCCGAACTTTTTGGAGTAAGGATAATGGGACGGGTAATGGGACTTGTATTAACAGCAGATGGTTTGGCTGAAGCGTTTTCTCCTATGCTGGTAGCAAAGCTTCGTGATAATAGCGCAAATTATGCTAATGGATTTGCTGTTCTGATCATACTTGCCATCATTGGTATCATTGCAGTAGCAATGCTTCCTAAAAAAATAAATACTCAAAAAACTTAACTTACTTTGGCTAACTATTATATTGTTTAGTATGATCCGGATTAATCATGAACTAAAAGCAGCTGATCTAAAGGACAAACTCACAAGGTTCTGGGAACTTTCCGCTAAAAAAATAAAGCTGATCGAAAAGAATTATGATGAAAGCAAGGGCTCGCCTGTATTCACAATAAATGGAAAGTATTCAACAAGGGGATGGACCGAATGGACCCAGGGATTTCAATACGGTTCTTCTATTCTCCAGTATGATGCAACTGGAGAAAAAACTTTCCTGGAAACAGGCAGAAAAAAAACTGTAGAAAAAATGGCGCCCCATGTCAGCCATATGGGTGTCCATGATCATGGATTTAATAATGTAAGCACTTATGGTAATTTGCTTCGGCTAATAAAAGAAAATAAGATCCCTTTCAATGAATGGGAAAAAAGTTTTTACGAGTTAGCATTGAAGATCTCGGGCGCAGTGCAGGCCAGCCGATGGACAATGATTAAGAATGGAGGATTTATTCATTCTTTCAATGGCCCGCACTCTTTATTTGTAGATACAATTCGTTCCTGTCGTTCATTGGTGGTCAGTCATTGCCTTGGTCATGTTTTCCATGGTGAAGGTGATGTAAAAATAGATCTGCTGGAACGTGTTATTCAACATTTGAAAGCGACGGCAAACTATTCTGTGTTCTATGGTGAAGGACGTGATAGTTATGATGTGTGGGGACGTACTGCACATGAAAGTGTATTTAATGCGAAAGATGGAAATTTTCGTTGCCCAAATTCACAACAGGGATTTTCAGGTTTCACAACATGGACAAGAGGACTTGCCTGGGCCATGTGTGGTTTTGCTGAAGAACTGGAATGGTTTGACACAGTAAATGAAACGACAACTCTTGATCCCGATAGTTATCGGGATGGAGGAAAAAATAATATAGAATCTTTCATG
>DASYQG010000138.1:0-1507 GCA_036005825.1 Chitinophagaceae bacterium
AAGGTTTTTGTAAAAGATAAAGAAGTGGCAGAAGTAAAACTTGACCCGATGAGAGAAACAGCAGACATTGATGAAAGCAACAACACATGGCCAAAAGAAATAGTGCAAACAAAATTCCAGGTGTTTAAAGCAGCACAACAAGGCGGAAGAAATCAACCGCAGCCAAATAATCCGATGCAGAAAGCTGAAGAGAAGAAGAAAGCGTTTTAAAAATCGCCTTTAAATAGAAAAAGCCACTTCGATTGAAGTGGCTTTTTCTATATATAGTTTTTGTACACTTAATACCCCGTCTGCCCGTCTCTTGTCTTCACTTTCTTTTTCCCTGCATTCTTTTTTTCGTAATCAAGAACAGCTTGAGGCTTTGCGGTTGTTTTTTTACCGGTAGTATCTGATTTTGCTTTTGTAGTTGATCCGGTACTTATATCAATTGGAGCTAATTCATCTTCCACTGCGGCAACAGTTAATTTATCAAGTTTATATTGTTCTGTTTTTACAATAGTACCAAGATCGGGATCAAAAAATTTCCAGGTGCCATGACGAAGCGTATGACCATCTAATTTTATAACATCTCTCCGAACGACTTTAGTGGGATCATTCAAACCATATATATCAACAGTGTCATAAGGATTGTCCGGGTTCACGGCTTTCCAGCTTTCTTCACGTAATGGCTGGCCAAATGGATTATAATACATGCACCGCCCGTTCTTATTTCCCCAACGATAGTTTTCTATCGCCAACAGATCACCATCCAATGTAAACTGTTGCCACTGCCCTTCTTTTTTATCATTGATATAAACGCCTTGTTCTTCATAACCTTTTTCACCACGAAGCGGTGGCAATTCATTTACCCAGCGGCCTTGCTTCATTCCTTTCATATCCACACAATTCAACGTATCGCCTTTTACACCGATCATATAAGTTTTACACTGGGAATAACTGTTGATGGAAATCAAAAGAATAATAAATAGGATATAACGCATTGTTTAGTAAGTTTGGAAATTCCTTAATGGATATTTCACTACCAAAATTAATAACGAAAAACGACTGATTTTATGTTTCCCCTGTTAAAATTTAAGCCCATCACTCATTATGCTAAACCCCTGCTTTTCATTAGTCTGTTAGTAAATTTTTACACTATTACAATAGCACAAATCGCTCCAACCTCTCCGGAAGAGAGAATGAAGGCGGTACAACAGCGAAAAGACCTGGAGAAAAGATCAGTATTGAATGATATTGGCTTTCGCAATATTGGGCCCGTATCAATGAGTGGAAGAGTTTGCGATATTGAAGCAAACCCTGATGATCCTACAGAATTTTATGTTGCTTATGCATCCGGCGGCTTATGGTACACAAAAAATAATGGCCTTTCATTTAAACCAATTTTTGATTCAACAGATATAATCTCTATCGGCGACATTGCTGTCAATTGGAAAACAAAAACGATCTGGATCGGTACAGGCGAAGTAAATAGCAGTCGCTCATCGTATGCAGGTATTGGTGTTTATAA
>DASYQG010000139.1:0-5684 GCA_036005825.1 Chitinophagaceae bacterium
CCCATCACTTTGCGGATGCCGATCTCTTTTAAACGTTTCTCCGTGTTATAAGTTACCATCCCGATCAAACCCATAATAGAAATAATAAACACAACAAAAGATACCATACCCATAAATTGCATATCTGCTCCGGGATAATAGCGGTTATACAATTCCTTTTCATAATCAGAGAAGGAGAACTCATCGTAAGGATTATATTTTTTCCATATCAACAGCATATCGGCTTTAAGATCTTTTGCAGGCAGTTTGTTCTTCGTTTTAATACTTAACACATGGAATTGTGCAGGATCATACCGCATCACCAGGGGTTCTGTTGCAAATTGATAAATAGAATAACAGAAATTCTTAACCACCCCCTGAATAATTACCATTTTATCATTATTCAAAAAAATCGATTTGCCTACGGCCTCTTGTGGCGTACCTAATCCCATCATAGAAAGGGTCTGTTCGTTTACTACAACAAAATTTGAAGCAGAATCGCTGCTGGTTTCAGGTAAATTCTTACCAGCAACAAAGTTCAAATTCATATTCGTAATAAAATCTGCATTGGCAGCATAATAATTGGCAATACTGTTTTCTCCGATGTTTTCTTTTTTAATGTAGCAGGTTGCAGATGTACCACCAAATGGAGTTGAAACAAGACCGATACGCTCCACATTTTTATTTATTGCTATATCATTTTGCAATGGCTTGTAATTTCCGGCAACTGAAATGTTATAAATATTTTTTCGATTGAAATTTTCATTGTCAGTGGCCATATATTCAAACTGGCTGAACATGCTCCCGATCAAAAAAACAAAGCAACAAGTGGCAACCAATTGAATTACCACCAGGCTTTTTCTAAATCCCATCTTACCAAAGGAAACAGGGCTGATAGTACCTTTTAAAACTTTTACTGGTTGAAACCCTGATAATATTCTTGCCGGGAAAAACCCGGCAATGATTCCTGTAAAAATTGTAAACAATATAAACACTGTCCATAAAGCAATGTTATTGTCCACTTCCCATGTGATCCAACGCAAATGAATGAACTGCTTCATAAGATTCAAAATAAAATAACCCGCTATCAGCGACAGGAATGAAATAAGAACTGCCTCGCAAACAAACTGGCTAATTAACTGGTAACGCAGCGCACCTGTTACTTTACGAATACCTACTTCTTTGGCACGGCTTAAAGAACGGGCAAGTGTAAGATTGATATAATTAAAAGCGGCGAGTAGAATAATGGCCAACGCCATTCCTAAATTCACCGCCATATCGCTATATGATTCAACATAGGCATTGTTCTCCAGTCTTTCAAATGCCGGAGAAATATCGGTAACAAGTTGTTTACGATAATGAAATATTTCCTTTGATGGCACTTGTTTGTTTGTATTCGCGGCGATCATTTTTAAAGCAGCATCAAGATTTTTCTTATCACTATTTTCCCTGATCAATACATACGTATAAGCTGACAGATCTTTTTTGATATCGCCTTTTGCAAACTGCTTAAACGTATTCATAGAAACCATAACATCGCTGCGAAAATGTGTACCCCGTTTATAAGGTTTTAAAACACCCGTAACAGTAAACGCTCCGTAGTCATGATGAGTAAGTGTTTTGCCAATTGGGTTTTCTGTACCAAAAAAAGTTTCTGCCATTTCATGAGTAATAACTAATGTATTGGGCAGCTCAGGTAAAGTCCCTTTTTCAAGAGGAAAAGAAAATATTTCAAAAAAAGAAGTCTCTACATAAATGGGATTAACGTTGATCTTTTTTATGTTGCTGGTAAGTTCCCAATTAGATCCTCTTACAACCGGTGTAGCTTTTTCAACAAAGGGATAATTTGTTTTCAAATTATCAGACAATGCAAACGGAGATGATGCATGCGCCGTAGTAGATCCATTTGCCTCCTTTACATCCGTAATAATTCTGTAAGTCCTGTCCGCATAGGGATGAAAATTATCTGCCTCAAAAACAACAACCACCTGTATCAGGCATAATAAGGAAAATGGGATCGCGATTCCAAGGCCGGCAATATTGAGAAACGAAAACAGCTTATGTTTCATCAGGTTTCGCCAACCTATTATAAAATAATTCTTCAGCATATTTCCTTATTGTTTCCCTGATTATCCAACACTTATGCCAATGGCAAAAGCCTCTGCTACACAGGGTTTCGTATATCTTATGATATTATAGGTGTACGAAAACGAACAGTTTACGTACATTTTCGTACACTACACTATTCAGTCCTTAAGCTTTTAATTGGGTTAATAATTGCGGCTTTTATTGCCTGGTAGCTGACCGTCAACAAGGCAATGACAATTGCCGAAACACCTGACAAAGCAAAGACCCACCATTCTACATTAATGTGATAGGCATATTCCTGCAGCCATTTATTTGTGGCCCACCATGCAATCGGGAAAGCGATGCCATTAGCTATTAGAACCAATTTTAAAAAATCTTTTGATAGCAAAGATGCAAGATTGACCACACTGGCTCCTAATACCTTTCTAACTCCTATCTCTTTCACCCTTTGTTCAGCTGAATAGGTTGCCAAGCCAAACAGACCTAAACAAGCAATAAAAATCGTGGCCAATGCTACCCAGATCAAAAGTGTTTGGCGACGTCCATCTTCGACATAAAATAATGCTAATTGATCATCGAGAAAATGATACTCGAATGGATCATTTGTATCATTGTTTACCATTACAGTTTTTAATTTATTAAGTGTTCCCTGGATATCCTTAGATTCAATCCTTGCCGAATAATAATCGATGACTTGAATTGGGTTGTTGTTATAAGCAAGCACTAATGGTTCGATTTTATCACGTAAAGACTGAAAATGAAAATCCTTCACGATGCCGATCACTCTTGGCTTGAATGGAATATTTTCCCGGTTAAGTGGTCCAAAAGAACCGCCCTCTGACATAGAAGGGATCTCTACAACTTGGTCTGAGGGTTCAGTAATGTTCAACATTTTTGCCGCTGTTTCATTTATGATAATACTTGCCGAATCGTTAGGGCTATTGAAATTTCTTCCTTTTAGTAATGTAACCTCAAATGTTTTTGCAAAATCTTTGTCTGCCCCAAACATATAAGCTATTTTATCTTCATCATTACTTCCGTTATTTTTTATTTTAACAGTGCGAAACGACTTCCATTCACCAGGCACTCTCGATGTAACAGAAACATTTTTAACAGTAGGTATTTTAGCCATCTCATTTTTTACAGCTTCAAAATTCGATCTCGCCTTTCTTGTATTTACATCAATTACAACCAGCAGGTCTTTATTAAAGCCTAAATCGGTATTATTTAGATAACGAACCTGTAGAAAGAGGACGATCGTTCCGATGATCATCACAACTGAAATAGTAAATTGAAAGACTACCAACGCTTTTCTTAGCGACAGATCAGTTCTGCTTTGAAGCTTAAATCCTTTTAATAATAACACGGGTTTGAAGCGGGAAAGCAGCAAAGCCGGGTAACTGCCTGATAAAAGACCGATAATAGAGACAAATGCAGTGGCCAAAACCCAAATTCTATAATCACTGGAAAAACCTAATGAAAGCTGTTTATTAGCAAACTGGTTAAATGCAGGAAGTAAAAGATTCACAACGCCCAGAGCCAGCAGAAAAGAAACGAATGTCACTAACAATGATTCAAATAAAAATTGCTTTATCAAATGGCTTTGAAACGCCCCAACCGATTTACGAATGCCAATTTCTTTTAAACGGGCAGATGCCCTTGCAGTAGTAAGATTCATATAATTGATGCCAGCGATCAAAAGAACAAAAAGAGCTATAAAAGAAAATATTTTTATATAAAAGCTACTTCCCTGGGGGATGGCATCTACATTTGAGTTCCTTGCACCATCAACAATATTTTTTGAATTCAGGTGTATATCCTTCAACGGTTGAAGACTAAAAGAAAAACTTGTACCGGCAGGTGGTTTAAAATTATCGTGAACCAACTTCGTCATTTTCCCTGATACAGCATTTTCATTTGCACCAGGTCTCAATAAAGCGTACACGGAATAATTATTAGACAACCAATCGCTGCCAACCGCGTTTCTGTTCCGCTCATCACTCAAAAATGTTGCCTCAGACATTACTGAACTAAAATCAAAACTCGAATTACGGGGATGATTCTTTAAAACGCCCGTGATCTTTAATGGCGTTGAATCTATAAAACTGAACTCTAAAGTTTTGCCAAGCACATCGGTCTTATTAAATAATCGTTTTGCCAGCTCTTCATTAATAATAATAGAATTAGGTTCTTTCAAAGCCGTTTTCTTATCGCCCGAGGTCATTGGAAAATCAAATATCTCCAGTAAATTCTCATCAGCAACAGTAACCGTTTCCTGGAAAAAATTTGCGGGGTTTTCAGAAGCCAGCAGGTTAGCTCTGCCGATTCTTTGGAAATGAGTTGTATTTTCAATCTCGGCAATAGTCTTTTTCGATTCCTCGGCCAGCTTATAGCCTGCACCTGCAATTGTGGTTGCTTCGCCATTCACGGTTTTATGTTCTACTACCCGGTAAATTCTATCTGCCTTGCTGTGTTGTTCATCAAAAGTTAACTCATCAAAAAGATAAAGACCAATTAACAAAAAACAACTGATGCCAAACGTTAGCCCGGCAACATTAAGCGTAGTGTATAGTTTGTTTTTCCAGAGGCTACGCCATACGATTTTGAAATAGTTTTTTATCATAGCTATATTTTTATTCTGTTCGTAATGATTTTACCGGATTTGACATGGCAGCTTTTATAGTTTGAGAACAGATCGTTATAAGACTTATAACACCTATTATCACTATTGCCACTAAAACCAATATCCATGTATTTGAAATTCGGAATGCAAAATTCTGTAGGAAGAAATTGCCCAATATATATCCCAGGGGTACCCCGATCAAAACACTGATGCCAATAAGTATCACAAAGGACCTGCTCAATAAAACGGTTACATCTTTTACTGAAGCACCCAGGACTTTCCTTACTCCCACTTCTTTCACTTTTAGTTGTATGCTGTACATTACCATTCCTAACATACCGAGGGAAGCCAGTGTAATAGCAAGGAAAGAAATATATCCAACGATCTTTATAATATCGGTATAGCCTGATTCTATGTATGTATTATCGATGTCATTTTCCATTGTTGTATACTCTATTGGATGAACCGCATCATATTTTTTCCAAATCGATGCGATCGCAGGCCCCACTGTTTTCATCGCCGCAGGATCAACTGCAATACTTAACATGCGAAAATCCTGTGGACGATAGCGAAAAGCCAACGGTCCAATCGCATATTCCATTGTACGAAAATTAAAATCTTTCACTACTCCTACCACTTGTAATTGAGCCGAGTCTTCGCTATAAATAACCTGGTTAAGTGCAGAACTTGCATCTTTAAATCCAAAACTTTTTAGAGCTGTTTCATTTAGTATCACCTCTGACTCTTTTTCCTTTGATAACCCGGGCCTAAAATTTCTTCCTGCAACAAATTTCACCTGGAGGTTTTGCAAATAATTTTCATCAATGCAAAAGTCCCGCATCACAAAGGGCTCATCAGAAATGTTGCGCCTGTAATCACTTGCCCTGTCTGCCGAAGTTCCAAGACTATGCGATACGGCTCCTATTCTTTTTACTCCACTAACCTTCATTATATCGTTCGTCAATTTTTCGTAATCATTTCCTTGTAACCGAAG
>DASYQG010000140.1:0-3352 GCA_036005825.1 Chitinophagaceae bacterium
GAATGGATCTTTGTTGTTTCTAATGCCTCATGCAAGGTTAATGGTGGAAGAATTGTCGGTAATCGTTTTGCTAACATTGTTTTTCCGGCACCGGGCGGACCGATCAATATTGCATTATGACCGCCAGCTGCTGCTATTTCAAGTGCTCGTTTTATATTTTCCTGTCCTTTTACATCGGCAAAGTCTATTTCATAATCATATTGGGAGTTATAAAATTCTTCCCTTGTATTTACAACAACAGGCTCAAGTCCTTTTTCATCATTTGCAAAAAAGTTTATGACCTCTTCAATATTTTCAACACCGTACACATTTAAGTTATTGACTATTGCAGCTTCTTTTGCATTTGCCTTTGGTACGATCAATCCTTTAAAATTATCTTTTCTTGCTTGTATCGCAATTGGCAGAGATCCTTTTATTGATCGTAGTTCACCATCAAGACTGAGCTCGCCCATGATCAAATATTTTTCTATGGCTTCATGATTTGATATTAATTCCGAAGCAGCGAGTATGCCGAGTGCAATGGGCAGATCAAAAGGAGTTCCGCTTTTTTTAATATCTGCCGGGGCCATGTTCACCACTATTTTTGTTCGCGGCATTTGAAACCCAAGAGCCTTAATAGTGCTTTCAATTCGCTGTAAGCTTTCTTTGACTGCATTATCCGGCAAGCCGACTATCACAATGCCGATGCCCGTGCTCATCCAATTAACTTCAATCGTAATCGTGATAGCTTCCACACCATAAACAGCGCTGCCAAATACTTTTACAAGCATGAAATGAAGATAGAGAAATAATACTATTGATTAAGTAACATGAAGGTGGTATATGTTGGCAAGTACAATATTGAAGCGTGGAAGATGTATCCTAAGCAATAAAATCTTATTTGGATTCGCCTTGCCGGCAAGCGGAGCCATAGACAAAGTTTCCACGGACATCCTTAATATAAAAGTCAAAAACCTTCGTGGGTACGAAGAAAATTAACTTTAACGCATAGCCAGCTCATTTTTCTTTAACTGAACTTTTCAATAGCAGTTCGGTGTCGGGGTCAGCAATGATCGCTACAGGTTTCTGGCTTTGTGATATTTTGAAAGAAGATATAGTTTTGTCCACCAATACTTTTTCTTTTTTACTTCCTGTCGAAGTATTTATTTTAAATGTTAACGGAAATTTGAAAACATTTTTTTGTAATTGTTTTACGTCTATGATTAAAGATTTATCAACATCATACTTCCACATTATTTCAAGATCAGGTTGTCCGGTAGTATAAAGCCATTGATCAAAAAATTGTTTGAGATCTTTTCCTGAAACTTCCTCAAAAACTTTCTGAAGATCTCTTGTATCAGCTATGCTGCCCGCATAAGTTGCATAATATTTTCTGATCGATCGCCAGAAAACAGAATCACCTAATTCGCAACGCAGCATATGCAATACCCACCCGCCTTTTTGATATGAGTTAACATTAAGCAGGTTCATAAAATCTGTTTCTTCTGTATCAACAATTGCTTTATTACTTTCATTTGAATATTTGACTACCTGATCCCTGTCTACTTTCAACATTTTAATAGCTGTGTCTTTTCCATATTTGTTTTCACAATAGAGAATGGTAAAATAAGTGGCAAAGCCCTCACTTAACCATAAGTGGCCGAAACTTTTTTCAGTGGCCATATTACCAAACCACTGATGTGCTATTTCATGGGCCAGCAATCCTTCGCTTTTTCTTGTGCCGCTTACGGAGTTCTCAGAATAAAAAATTGTATTGGCGTTTTCCAGTCCACCAAATCTTGTCTTGGATTGTACATTCGCTAACTTTTTATAACCATAGGGGCCAACATGACTGATATAATATTCCAGAATTTCATTTGCCTGTGCATAATCATAAAAGCCTTTGTCTTTATTTTCCGGATACACCCAACTATAAACGGGAATATTTCCATTTACAACTCCAGCAAGACTAACAGCAAAATCAGCCGCGCCGATCACCATTACTTTTGTTGAGATCGGAGTATCTTCTTTCCAATGAGTCAATTTGAAACCATTACCAAGAGAGGTTTCTTCTATCTGTACTCCATTGGCAACAACCTGGTAATGCTCAGGAGCCGTTACAATAAATTCTACAGTTGCTTTATCGGCCGGATCATCATGACATGGGATCCAATTATGACCGCGATTGGGCCAGTTGTCAGCAAAAAAGCTTCGATGACCGTATTTTGTTTTTGAAATTATTAAACCATCAGCAGGAATGCCAGAATACGAGATTATGAAAGTCACGCTATCGCCCGTATTATACATTTTTGGAAGAAGAATATCCATCTTCTCATCTTGCTGTATACGTGATGTATATTCTACTCCTTCTATATCTTCAACCGTCATACCTCTGCCACTATTTTTCATTTTTGTTAAATCAAAATATACCACACCGGCAGGCTTAATAAATTTCACTTTGATCTCCGCTACGCCATGAATAGTATCATTCACATCGTTTATCCCAATCGTGAATTTATAATGTAATACATCAATATTATTTTGACTAAATGCAAAACATTGAAAACAAAAAATAAGAACAGAAAGAAAGATTATTCGCATAAAGAAGATTTCATGATTTCCTCCAAATCTAAACTAATCCTGTAAACCTGCCTGCCGGCAGGCAGGTCGTGGTTCTGTATTATAATTTCTCCAGCATATCAACTACTTTCTCTCTTTTCAGGATGAGATAGCCCAACCGATCGTTGCTTATTCCTTCTTTTAACTGATAGCTGAATTCTAATTGATCGTCATTGGCAGTGGTTTCAAAATAGCGAAAGCTAATATTGGGATACTGTTTTAATTCATCACCGATCTCATATAGATGCGTAGAGAGAATGAACAGGGAGTTTTTTATTTTGATCAAACCTTTGATCACTGTTAATGAACATTTCATTGCATCCTGTACATTAGTTCCTTTAAATAGTTCATCGATCAGCACCAGCCATTTTTTTCCATTATTTATTTTCTCAACAGTATTCTTTACTCTTTGTACTTCATTGAAGAAATAGCTTTCTCCTTTTGCGATATTATCTACCACATTGATATTGGTAAGTAAACCATCAAATAAAGTCAATGACATTTTCTGTGCAGGCACACCCATGCCAAGATGAGCAAGAAACACGGCTGAACCTACTGATTTTATCAGGGTGCTTTTACCGGCCATATTGGCACCGGTTAGAAAAATAAAATTGTGATCAGGGTTTAACTCTAGATCATAAGAAACCGGGTGCTTCAATAATAAATGATAAAGGCCTTTCGCATTTACTGTTGGTTTATCCATTTCAATAAATTCGGGAAAGCGAAGATCAAAATTTTTCATCGCCAGCGCCAT
>DASYQG010000141.1:0-10880 GCA_036005825.1 Chitinophagaceae bacterium
GTTTTTCTTAATCCTCAGAACGTATTGAACGTCAAAGCAATTTAGTCAAATTAGCGATACGTCCAAAATATTCTTTGATAAGGTATTAACGAAGCTTTAATAGGTTTATTTTCCACACATCTTAATAAACAAGGATTCTGGGAAAAATAATAGGGAAAATACTTTGAGGGACTGATTAATTTTTTATTATTGCACGAGTTGGATACATAATAATGAATAAAAAGAATGGCAAAACAGTTATATACTTTAGAATTCCCGGTAAGATGTTCACCTGTTATTTTATTTGATTTCCTGGCTTCACCTGCAGGATTACAGGAGTGGTTTGCGGATAGAGTTGATGATAGAGATAATATTTTCAGTTTTACATGGAATGGTACAATTGAGAAAGCAGAAGTATTGGAAAAAGAACAAGACAAGTTCATAAGATTTCATTGGCTTCATGCACCCAAGGAAGAATTCTTTGAATTCAAAATTGAAAAATCAGAAGTTACAAATCAAACAATTCTTGTTATAAAAGATTTTGCAGAAAAGAAAGAGATCAAAGACCAAACCAGGCTTTGGGATTACCAGGTGAAAGAACTTTTTCATCGTCTCGGCAGTAACTAACAGCAACATTTTACCAATAGTTCAAAATTCCTCAATAGTTTATCTTCAATTGCTTCAAGGGAATCGATTGGAAATTTTACTGCCAGTTTCAAAAAACTATTTTCAGTAATTACATTTTCTAATTCATCTTTATTGAGAGATGATATTCTTTTATATGAATTAGGATCCATATCATGCTCCCACTCTTTTTCACCTGTGTATATATAAAAATCGTTCTCTCCCAATAACGAAAAATGACCAGCGATCGTTTTTAAAAGTTCGGTTTTATTATTTCCAGATAAATGAAGTGTAATACTGAAAAAATTTCCCCACCAGAACATAGTGCGAATAGCAAAAATGTTGTTATGTTGAAAATATCTTGGATTATCCAATACGAGCCAGGGCAAACCTTTATAATTTTCTCCTCTTGATATTTTTGGCGAGATCCTCAGTGGCTCTTCCGGAAGATGCGATGAATATTCTTGTAAAATAGCGTGTTGTTTTGGCTGTAACTCTTCAAGAAATGATTTTATTTTTTGAAGAATGGCATTCTTTGTTAAAATAATATCCGGACTTGATACTAATTCCATCTCAGCCGGCAAAAATTGTATTTTTGTTTGCATCATTAGCCAAAAATAGCAACAAGCAAACAGGCTCCGCACAGAAGAGTATAATTTATGTTCAAGAAACTTGATAAACTTGTTATCAAAGCATTTATCGGGCCGTTTATTGCCGTATTCTTTGTTACACTGCTCGTTTTACTATTACAATTTTTCTGGTTATGGATCGATGACTTTGTGGGTAAAGGGCTTTCCATGAGAATTATTTTTGAATTTGTATGGTATCAAAGCGCTGCATTGGTTCCGCTTGCTTTGCCTCTTGCTGTATTGCTTTCTTCATTAATGACATTTGGTAATCTTGGAGAAAGCATGGAGTTGGTTGCAGTAAAATCATCAGGTATTTCGCTGCTTCGGTTTATGCGTCCGCTTTTTGTAGTTAGCCTTTTAATATGTGGTGTTGCATTTTTGTTTTCAAATTACATTATCCCGGTGGCTGTTTTAAAATCGCAAACATTGCTCGCAGATATTGTTTGGTCAAAACCTTCTTTTGATATACAGGAAGGAGTTTTTTATGATAAGATCGATGGCTTTTCAATAAAGGTCGGAAAAAAAGAAGGGGACAGCATTGTACATGATGTTATCATTTATGAGAAAGGTCCAAATAATCTGCAGGATAATTTTATCATTGCTAACAGCGGGGTCATGCGTACAACTGGCAATAAAAGATTTTTGGAGTTTAATTTAAGAGATGGCTGGCGATATCAGGAGAAAGGAGATCGGTTTGCAAAGAATACTGAATTTATCCGCATTGGGTTTAAAGAATACACCAAGCAATTCGATCTGAGCTCTCTTGGCTTGCAAAAAAGAACTTCTGATACTGTAAACAGAACGAATCACCGGATGCAAAGTATGAGGCAACTGTCAAAAGCGATTGATTCAATTCAAAGAGGAGTAAATGAATATTCAAAAAAAGTAAAACAAGATATTTTTTCTGTTTTTACCTTTTCAAAATACCTGGATAGCGGTTATGTAAAACCCCAATTACCAAAGGTCAAAGTAAAAAAATTTGAACAATTGATCCCTGACAGTAATTTATATGCAGTTAATCAAAAGGCAGCAGGACTGATCGGCTCAATTACTTTAAATGCTGAGGTTGACAACACAGAATTCAGGTTAAAAGAAAGAGATCTTCGATTGCATAAGATCGAATGGCATAAAAAAATCACCTTATCCTTAGCTTGTCTTGTTTTGTTTCTTATTGGGGCGCCGTTAGGTTCCATTATTAGAAAAGGCGGATTGGGAACACCACTTATTTTTGCCATTTTACTTTTTATGTTCTTTTTCTTTTTTAATACTAGTGGTGAAAAATATGCAAAAGAAAATGTGATGACTGCTTTCGGAGGAATGTGGATGGCAACACTTTTCCTCCTGCCTGTCGGCATCTTTCTTACTTACAAAGCCATGCATGATTCAAACCTCATGAATAAAGAATTCTATTTCAGAAGCTGGAGAAAAATCAAAGCCTTTTTCAAAAGAACAGGATAATATTGCAGTGTTTAATTGAAGAGTTTTTGAAAGCACAAACACAAAATTTACAATTACAAAAATGGGTGGCAGCTATTTCAGTTTTGCTGCTTGTAGCAAAGTTCATTGCCTATTATCTTACCAACTCTGTTTCCATTCTTACTGATGCGCTGGAAAGTATTGTAAACGTTGCAGCCGGTTTTATTGGTCTTTATAGTTTATATATAGCTGCAAAACCGCGTGATGTAGATCATCCTTATGGACATGGTAAAGCTGAATTTCTTTCAGCAGCTATTGAAGGAACATTGATCACATCTGCCGGAGCCATTATTATTTATAAAGCGATCAGAAGTTTTATTACACCGGTAGAATTACAAAAACTTGATTATGGAATTTACCTTGTTGCCGCAGCAGGTGTTGTCAATTTCATCATTGGGTTGATCACCGAAAGAAAAGGAAAGAATAGCAATTCATTAGCATTAATAGCAAGCGGTAAACATTTAAAAAGCGATAGTTATTCTACATTCGGAATAATTGTTGGATTGATATTGATTTACTTCACAGGGTTAAAATGGATCGATCCCGCAGTGGCGATCATTTTCGGGGTAATAATTATATATACCGGGTATAAAATTTTACGCAGATCTATTGCAGGCATTATGGACGAGGCAGATGTTGAATTGCTGAAAAAGATTGTTGACCTGTTAAATAAAAACAAAAGGGAGAACTGGGTCGATCTTCATAATCTCCGGGTGATCAAATACGGTTCAATTTTGCATATTGATTGCCACCTGACCGTCCCCTGGTATTTGAATATAAATCAAGCCCATGCAGAAGTTGATGCATTGTCATCCCTTGTTCGCCAGGAATTCGGAGAGTCAGTTGAATTATTTGTTCATACTGATGGTTGTCTGCCGTTTTCTTGCAAAGTCTGTAATAAACAAAATTGTAACGTACGAAAACATAACTTTGAAAAACGAATTGACTGGACATTGGAAAATGTTTTGCAGAATCAAAAGCATCACGTATGACAATAACAAACACGGTATGGCATAAAGATCATGAATTCACAAGCAGTCTTGATCACAATACAATTAAGATTGATGGAAGTCGCAAGCATGGGTTTGGCCCAAAGGCTCTCTTATTATCAGGACTTGCCGGCTGTTCCGGGATCGATATAGTGGATGTTTTAAAAAAAATGCGGGTTGAATTCGCTGAATTTTCTATTGAGGTAAAAGCTGCGCAAACAGAAGACTTCCCCAAAGTTTATAAAGATATTTATATAGCTTATAAAATGAAAACCGACAAAGTGAATGAGGAAAAAGTTAAAAAGGCAATTGATCTTTCATTAGAAAAATATTGTGGTGTATCTGCCATGCTGCAAAAAAATTCCCCCATTCATTATACTCTTGAAATTATATAATAGTGTTATCTAAACGATCTCAATACGCGTTAAAAGCATTATCCTACCTGACTGAAAAGTACCAGGAAGGACCAGTACTGATCTCCGAAATTGCAAGGAAGAAAAAGATACCCCTTAAGTTTCTTGAAAATATTTTACTTGAATTAAAAGTAATTGGAGTGCTCGATAGTAAAAAGGGAAAAGGGGGCGGATATTTTTTAGTAAAAAACCCCTCTAAAGTGAGAGTGGCAGATATCATCCGGAAAGTAAACGGCCCCATTGCTATGCTCCCTTGTGTAAGTCTTTATTTTTATGAACGTTGTAAAAATTGTGATGAAAAAAAATGTGCCTTGCATGATATTATGATCGAAGTAAGGGATGCCACTTTAAATATACTCGAGAAACGAACACTTGTAGACCTTGCCTCCATGCCATGATATAATTTTGTCAAAGCCAGTCTACCCGGTTGGTAGGGTAAAGCATTTGGCCTATCTTCGTTGTTCTATTTTATTTGCAAATAGCTCTGCCATAGTTGAAAAAAGAGTTTAAAATTTATGACTGTTTTGGTAAGTGAATTAATGAATGAATTAAACGGAAAAGAAATTGCAGAGCAATTACGAATTCTTGCAAATCGCTTTCCCGGTGAGGTTGTGTTTTCCACCAGTTTTGGTTTGGAAGACCAGGCGATCACTTATTTTCTTGCATCTAATAAACTTCCCGTTAAAGTGTTTACTCTTGATACCGGAAGAATTTTTCCTGAAACATACTCAACATGGAGCCGCACAGTTGAAAAATATGGTCTCACCATTTCTGCATATTATCCAGAAGCAAATTCTTTGCAGGAGTTTGTAAGTGAAAAAGGACCAAATAGTTTTTATGAATCGGTAGAGAATCGTAAACAGTGTTGCCACATAAGAAAAGTAGAACCGCTGCAAAGAGCGTTAAAAGGAAATAAGATCTGGATCACGGGTATTCGTTCAGAACAGAGTAATAACAGGCATGATATGCCAATGGTTGAATGGGATGAAATAAACCAGATCATAAAATTTCATCCTTTGCTGAATTGGACATGGGGACAAGTAAAACAATATGTAAGCAGGAATGATGTTCCTTACAATCCTTTACATGATAAAGGTTTTGTAAGTATTGGTTGCGCACCCTGTACAAGGGCTATCAAACCCGGTGAGGATTTTCGTGCCGGTCGCTGGTGGTGGGAAGACAATAGTAAGAAAGAATGTGGTTTGCATATACATGTGGAAACCGAGTCAGAAACCCGTGTAGAAAAATAGAAACGACAATAATAAAAGCTTTTAGCTTTTTTTTATAAATAGAAACCCACTAAGTTAGTAGACTAATAAATAGAAGTATGAGTCAGCATCATCTCAATTATTTAGAGCAATTAGAATCAGAAAGCATTCACATTTTTCGTGAAGTGGCAGCGCAGTTTGAAAAACCCGCATTACTTTTTAGTGGAGGAAAAGATTCAATTACATTGGTTCATTTAGCGAGAAAAGCTTTTGCTCCTGGTAAAATTCCATTTCTTTTAGTGCACATTGATACCGGGCATAATTTTCCAGAAGCATTGGACTTTCGTGACAAGCTTGTGAATGAAGTCGGCGCTACATTAATTGTAAGAAAGGTGGCGGATACCATAAAACAAAGGAGTCTTACAGAGCCTAAAGGAAAATTTCCAAGCCGTAATTGGTTACAGACTTATACATTATTGGATACAATTGAAGAATTCAAATTTGATTGCTGCATCGGTGGCGCAAGACGTGATGAAGAAAAAGCAAGAGCTAAAGAGAGAATTTTTTCTGTAAGAGATGAATTTGGTCAGTGGAATCCAAAACTTCAACGTCCTGAGTTGTGGAATATTTACAATGGCAGAATTCATAAAGGAGAAAACGTAAGAGTGTTCCCTATCAGCAACTGGACCGAACTGGATATCTGGAATTATATAAAACATGAAAAAATTGATCTGCCTTCTATATACTTTGCGCATGAAAGAAAAGTGATCGAACATGAAGGACAGTTGGTAGCAATAAGTGAATTTGTACAGCCGGCCGATGATGATATAGTACTTACAAAAAAAGTTCGTTATCGTACCGTTGGCGATATGACCTGTACCGCTGCGGTAGAATCAAGTGCTGCAACATTGGACGAAGTGATCAACGAGATCACTTCAACAAGAATAAGTGAAAGAGGCGAAACAAGGATCGATGATAAAGTAACCGAAGCAGCAATGGAGGACAGAAAGAAGAATGGATATTTTTAACTGAATGGTCAATGGCGAATAGTGAATAGAATGTACAAGTGTGCGACGCAACAAAAGATGAATAGAAGTACTAAAGTTGATAACATAACTATAAATCGCAAACAATAAACGATAAACTGTAAAATGGATCTACTACGTTTTATAACCGCAGGCAGTGTTGATGATGGCAAAAGTACTTTGATCGGTCGTTTGCTATACGACAGCAAGAATATCCTGATCGATCAAATGGAGGCTTTGGAGAAATCAACAAAGAACAAAGAGAATGGCGAAGTGGATCTTGCTTTGTTAACTGACGGTCTTCGTGCAGAAAGAGAACAAGGTATTACGATCGATGTTGCTTACCGCTATTTCTCAACGCCAAAACGCAAATTCATTATCGCTGATGCGCCAGGACATGTGCAATATACCCGCAACATGATCACTGGTGCATCGAATGCAAGCCTCATAATTATTTTGATCGACGCAAGGCAGGGAGTGGGTGAACAAACACGTCGTCACTCGATCATTGCATCACTGTTAAAAATTCCGCATATTGTTGTTGCCGTTAATAAAATGGACCTGGTGGAATATTCACAGGATGTATTTAATAATATTGTGATTGACTACAGTGAAGTAGCAAAACAATTGAGCTTACAAGATGTGACTTATATTCCCATCAGTGCATTAGATGGAGATAATATTGTTGACAGATCAACACATATAACCTGGTACAACGGAAAACCACTGCTTGAGTTTTTGGAGGACGTAAAATTGGATAGTGATATTAATTTGACGGATGCAAGATTCCAGGTACAGTTTGTCATTCGCCCGCAAACAGAAGACTTGCACGATTACCGTGGCTATGCTGGTAAAATTATCAGTGGCGTTTATAAAAAAGGTGATAAAGTAAAAGTATTACCGCAGGATATCGAAACAACCATCTCTTCTGTTGAGATCGCCGGTAAAGAAGTGGAAGAAGTTTTTTCACCACAAAGCGCCGTGATAAAATTAGCAGATGATATAGACATCAGTCGTGGCGATTCAATCGTTAAGGTTGATAATCTTCCGCAAATAAATAATGAGCTTGAAGTATTGCTTTGCTGGTTAGATGATAAACCGCTGATCTCTGGAAATAAATATTTATTACAACATAATAGTCGACAGGTAAGAGCAATAGTAAGAAACGTAGAATACAAATTAGATGTAAATAGCTTACAGCGTCAACCAATTGATGGAAATATAAGGTTGAACGAAGTTGTGAAAGCAACTATTAAGACCGCTTCGGCGTTAGTATATGATAGTTATGAAACATTGAGTGAAAACGGCAGTGCGATCTTAATTGATGAAACAAGTAATAGCACCGTTGCGGCAGTTCTTATTAAATCGTGAATGATCAATAATAAATTAATTGTTCAGAGGATTGTTGATGATTCACAATTGATCACTTATGAAAACAATTAAAATGACAGAGCAAAACATGAATAACGAAGGATTTGTTACCCTGGCAGGTGCAGGTCCGGGAGATGTGGAACTGATCACTTTAAAATTACAAAAGCGATTAACTGAAGCTGATGTGATCATTACTGATCGTTTGGTGAATCCAGATATTATTTCAATTCATGCAAGAAAAAATACGCTGATCTTATTTGCTGGCAAACAAGGATACAACGACAGTTCTTTTTCACAGGAAGAAGTAACTACATTGATAATTGAACATGCACAGCAAGGAAAAAAAGTATTACGATTAAAAGGAGGTGATGTTGCTTTCTTCAGCAATGTATTAGATGAACTGGAAGCATTGAGAGAAAAAAATATTCCTTTTGAAATTATTCCCGGCATCACCGCTGCATCCGGTGCCTCGGCATATTCGGGCATACCATTAACGGCAAGAGCACATTCACAAGGCGTGCAGATCCTCACTTATAATCCGAATAGTTATTATAATCCTGAAACATGGAAACATCTTGCTAATTCAGCTGACACACTGGTGTTTTATATGGCTGCAAAAAATATTTATGACCTTGCGGAAATACTTTTAAGATATGCTAAAAAAACCGCGACCAAATTAGCAGTCATTGAGCAGGCAACCACTATTCATCAGCAGGTTCATACAACTACATTGATAGATTGTGCGAAAGATTTTGCAGGTAAAACATTTAGTTCGCCTTCATTGGTTATAATAGGGGATGTGGTAAAACTGCATGAACAGTTCAACTGGTTCAACAGCACAGAAGCCGGAACCGTTTTCCATGACCTGTTAAAATAATTTCCTTTTACAATGAAGTGACATAACTTTCCAGCCATTTTAAGACTGCGAGCGATAGTAATAACCACAACAATCCAATAATAAATCCCGCTGCAACATCACTTGCATAATGTACACGGAGATATACACGGCTGAATCCTATTAATATAATTAACGCAACTACTAAAGCAGTAACAAGCCATTTCAGCCGATCTATAGTTAAGCTGTGTTGTAAAATATAGATCAATAATCCATAAAACGTAACAGCCATGATCGCATGGCCACTTGGAAAACTTAATCCCTTGGCTGCTTTTAATAATGGTGATAAAGGACGTTTACGCTGAAATAATTGTTTCAATAATAACATCAACACTAAACTGCTTATAGCAATTGTGATCACCCTGATCGAAAACCATGTTTGTTTTTTTACCAGCAAAAAATAAAAAATAAGAATAAGATTAGCAGGAATAAGAAATTGGTGCTTTCCCAAAAAAGTAATAAACAGCATGATCTTGTTGTTTATCGTATTGATGCCAGGCTTGATCTTATCAAAGACCAGCATATCGATCGGCTTGTGTTTACGTATAGGTTTACGTATCGAAAAAACTATTAATGCAATAATGGCAGAGAATGCTGAAAGTGTAAGCAACACTTCTCCAATTATTAACGTGGTAATTTCCCAGGCACCCATTAGGTCTGCAAATTGCAAAAGTTAATCCAAGGCCAAATAAAAATCGAAGCTGTTATTAATGACGCTTGAAATATTGCACTTCCCGTTCGTGTTTTTGTGCTGCCGCTAATGAAGAGAAGGTGCCGAGGTTCCTTCGCTTATTTGTTTTTGGATTTTTCTTTCTTGAGTAAAGCCTGTATTCTCCCGATTTTAATTTCCTAATCATAACTTATTATTTTATAATTCATCAGTGCAAGGTTTATGCCGCTGCATTTTGCAGGAATAATTTTTGTATTAGGTTTAAAAACATTTTATGGGTGACTTTATTCAAATCGTTGGTATGTCTGGCAGCCTGAGAAAAGGATCATACAACACCATGCTTTTAAAAGCTGCTGCGCAGTTGCTGCCGCCTGACGTTTCAATGGATATCGTTTCTATAGGAGATATTCCTTTATATAACGCCGATCTTGATATACCTGCTGCTAAACAAAGACCCAAGGTGGTAGAACATTTTCGAAAAATGTTAGCCGATGCTGATGGAATCCTTATTTCCTCACCTGAGTATAATTATTCCATTCCCGGCGGATTAAAGAACGCAATTGACTGGGCATCGCGGGGCGAAGATTCCCCATTGTTGCGCAAACCTGTAGCGGTCATTGGTGCTACAACGGGATTATGGGGAACTGTAAGAATGCAAATGTCTTTTCATAATGTATTCCTTTTTTTAGACATGAAACCTGTTTACAAGCCGGAAGTATTGGTAGCGCAGGCTGAAAAAAAATTTGATAAGGAAGGAAACCTAATAGATGAAATGGCAAAAAAATTAGTAAAGCAAAAATTAGAGGCCTTAAAGGAAATGATCCATTTGCAAACGCAGGTTGGAGACATAATCGACACCAAAGTAATTTAGATAATTATCAATGATATCTACCATATCTTCTTCTATCTTCAAAAAAGAATTGTATAAAAACTTTTTGTTCTGTTGTCCTTGAATGAAATTCATTGCTTTTATCCGCAAAACGATTATCATAGTAAATGTGATGTTCGAACCCAAGACTTACATTATTAATAAGACGAAGAGTTACCAAGGGTTTTAAAATGCCAACCCGGCTTTTTCCATTTGAGCCCTCGTAATTATGTATCCAGTAATAATAGCCATTGAATCCGAGGCTCAGCCATTTACCAATATTCAATCTTTCTTCGATCCTTGCTTCCCAACCGCCACCAAATGGATAGTCACGAAATTCAGAAGTATCAATACCAGATCTTGTATTGGTGGCAGCTAATGGCACAACTGCAAAATGCAATCCTGAATATAAATTTGAATGTCTTCTGAATTTTATTTTTGAAATAATACCTGGTCCAAAACCAAGACTTCCCAATTCAAATACCTTATTGTTCCAGTAATCAAAATGCTGAGAGATACCAACGAGCATTCCATTATTTCCCTTTATTATATTTTTGCCAAATAACAAGCCATATCCAAGCACATTATCAACAATTCTTTTGTCATCACCATAACGGCCTTCTAATCTCAAACGAAAAACGTCAAATGGCTTTCGTCTCCTGATCTCAAAGGGATCTCCATAATCTAATTGCAGATTGACAATTGCATTGGTGCTCCCTGTACCAAATTTATT
>DASYQG010000142.1:0-3673 GCA_036005825.1 Chitinophagaceae bacterium
CACAGTTGGCGGCTTGTGTTATATGCTCGCCAATTATGGAACGATGAGTTTAAAAGATGTGTTGAAGCCCGCTATGGATCTTGCAGCAGGTTACCCGATAGATGCACAAACTGCCAATTCAATGGAATCAAAAAGAAATAAGGATTGGATAATGCAATGGCCTTATAGCAAAGCTGTTTTTTATCCGCATCTCGGAGAAAAAAGAGAAGCTCCAGAGGCAGGGGAAATTTTTGTACAAAAAGACCTGCTGGAAACATTAACTAAAATGGTAGAAGCAGAACAGAATGAACTTAAGCAAAAGAAATCTCGCAAAGATGCGATCATGGCGGCTTATAATCGTTTTTATAAGGGTGATATAGCAAAAGAATTTGTACGTGGTTGCCAGGAGCAAGGAGGATTGATAACAATGGAAGACCTGGCAAAATGGAAACCAATAGAAGAAGAACCAATGCATGTAAATTATAAGGGCATCGAGGTTTACAAACTGCAGCAATGGACACAAGGACCGGTAATGTTACAGTCGTTGAATATACTCGAGAATTTTGATCTGAAGAGCATGGGTTATAACAGCACAAAGTATATTCATACTATTTATCAAACAATGAATATGGCCTTCGCTGACCGTGACTTTTATTATGGCGACCCTTACTTTGCACCTGAAGAACCAATGAAAGGATTGCTAAGCAAAGATTATGCAAAGCAAAGAGCACAGGAAATATTATGGGAAAAAAATAATCCCGATGTAAAGCCAGGCGATCCTTACCCCTTCGAAGGAAAAACAAATCCATACATTGACATTTTGCAACAACGGCAAAATTCTGGTGATGGTAATCGAAATTTTGTTCCATCACATGACTCAACAGTTGCATTTAATGATAATGAATATATGGATCGTTTGTGGCGTGGTACTACTTCGGTTGAAGCAGCTGATAAAGATGGCTGGGTTGTTTCCATTACCCCAAGCGGTGGATGGCTACCTGCATGCATCGCTGGTCGCACAGGTGTAGGCATGAGCCAGCGTTTTCAAAGTTTTATTTTAGATAAAAATATAAATCCCTTCAATGTTGTTGAACCTGGTAAAAGGCCAAGAGTAACATTGACGCCAACATTGGCAATGAAAGATGGAAAACCATTTATGAGTTGGGCTGTGCAAGGTGGCGATACGCAGGATCAGAACTTATTACAATGTTTCTTGAATGTTGTTGAATTTGGAATGACTATTCAACAAGCAGTGGAAGCAGCAAACATTAACAGTAACCAACTATGGCTATCACTTGGTGGTACAAAAACAAGTGATAGAAAGCCGCATCCCGGTGAGATACTCGTTGGTAGATCCACTCCAAAAGCGATAATGGATGAATTAACGAAAATGGGTTATAAAGTAGCAATAGGTGACAGGACCAGTGGCCCTATCAATGCAATTTATTTTGACTGGAAACACGGAAGTTTTTGGGGCGGCAGCTCTAATAATGGAGAAGATTATGGGATTGGCTGGTAGGAGATTTATTTAGCCAACTTAAGAATTACTATTTGGCATGTGTTACGTCGCACTCTTGTACATTCAGCAATTCTATTCAACATTAAAAAATTCTTTGTTCCAATTTCTATTGATAATTAAATAAATTTGGAATAAGACTTGCGCCAATGTACCAGTTTTGTGCAATTTAGCATCATTGTTCGAGCAAAGGTCTAGACCTATTGAGGATATAACTGCTCTACATAATTCTACCTTTAAATTATGCCAAACAAAATAATCAAACCATCAACTTTTTTAATCTCCTGCATTGTTACAATAAATTCTTTTGCACAGACCAATAATTATGAATCTCAAAAATTTGCACCTGCCCTATTAAGAAATGACCTTTCGTTATTGCGTGATACCATACAAAAAATACATCCGGCCATCTACAGATATAAAAACAAGGCAGCCATGGATCATCTTTTCGACAGTTGCTTTGCAACAATTAATGATTCCAGGCCGACTATAGATTTTTTTGCATTAACAAGCTTTATCATTGCTTCAATTGGGGATGGACACACTAACTGTAAGCTTTCAGCTGCTGTGATGAAGGATTATCTGAGTAGAACAAAACTTTTCCCTGCAATGGTTATGTTTATTCATAACAGGGCATTCATATATTGTTGTAATCAAAACGATGGGCTTAATGCATCTGAGTTAATAGCTATAAACAATCATTCTTTAACAGAGATCATTCAAAAACTTTTTAAATATATTCAATCAGACGCATATATTCAGTCGCACAAGAATTGGGAATTGAATGAAAGTTTTCCATTGCTGTTCAATATCCTTTATGGTACAAAAGACAATTACAATGTATCTTATAAAACTCAATCAGGAGAAATAAAAACAGCAACATTGCAAGCCGATACCTTGAAGAATATTCTTTGTCCACCACCCTTCTCTCGTCCAAAAAAATATTTGCAACTAACTTATGAGTCCAAAGATGTGGCAGTACTTTCTGTTAAAACTTTCTTTGATGGCTTTCTAAAGCAGACAGGAGAGAGTTTCACTAAGTTTTTAGATTCTGCTTTTACTGATATCAAAAATAACAAAATAAAAAAACTATTGATTGATATTCGTGGAAACCAAGGTGGAAATGATGGCAACGGAGAATTGCTTTATTCTTATTTAACAGCAAAACCATTTATGTATTATTCATCACAGGAAACAAATACTGAAAAATTCTCACCGAAAGATCATCCCAATTTATTATTGCAACAACCAAAAGAAAATAATTTTTCAGGTAAAGTATTTGTTTTAGTTGATGGGCGTAGCTTTTCAGCCAGTTCAGAATTTTCCTCAATAGTCAGAACTAATGGCAGAGGAAAATTTATTGGTGAAGAATGTGGTGGAGGATATTATGGTAACACATCCGGCGACGAAGTTTTTGTAACCTTGCCAAATACCCAAATAACAATAAGGATACCAACGGTTAAATATTCAATGGCCGTAAAAAGTATTGGCAATAAAATATGGAGTATTCAACCTGATTATCCCGTATATTCAACCGTTACAGACATAATTGAGAAGAAGGACGGGCAATTAGAATATGCAATTAAACTTGTGGAAAATAAATGAAAACAACAAGCTGCACACAACAAGTGCATTTGCCAAGCTAACAAAACTAAAATTCCATGCCTTCATCAATGCTTCCAGGTTATACTTTATACTTCTAACAGCTCACTCAAAGGAAGTTTTCATAAATTCGTGGCATGACAATACACTACTAAGAGCTTTCAATTGAGTAATCATTGCCCTATTCGAGATTCATTTAATCAACTTTTAAAATCAAAAACCATGAGAGTAGTACAAGTGGTTTCAAAGCCCGATCATGAAAATCTTTATTCATTGATCAAGAAAAAAGAAATTGAATTAAGAAGAAACAAGCGAGGAACGTTGCACCCTGTAAAGCCCAATCGATGGAAACATGTAAGCTACAAAGGCACTATCGATTTTTACAAAGCAAATAAAGACATTTCGATCTTCGAGCTGAAACAGAAATCCACCGAGAGTAATGACTGGCAGCTTCTTCATTCTTTCCTGGGTTTTTTGGACAGGCATTTTCATAAAGACATAGAATCAATAACTATTTTATATCGTGATTAGTATTATCTAACTAAACAAATATTGAAGCTTTAAGCTTTTGTGAAC
>DASYQG010000143.1:0-6858 GCA_036005825.1 Chitinophagaceae bacterium
CATAGATCAATCATGACGATAATTCTACCTTAAAACAGGGTGTTTTAAAAAAAATTCTCTGTTTGGCTTTAACGATTAACTTTGCCGGGCCTCCCCCGAACAGATCGGGGGAGACTTTTATTAAATGATTCATCCCCATACTTATATTCACCCAAATGCCCGTTTGGCAACCAATGTAAAGGTTGATCCTTTCACTGTTATTCACCAGGATGTTGAGATTGGTGACGGGACCTGGATCGGATCGAACGTAACTATCATGGAAGGGGCAAGGATCGGAAAGAATTGCCGGATTTTCCCCGGCGCAGTTATAGCTGCTATTCCTCAGGACTTAAAATTCCAGGGCGAATATTCCCAGGTGATCATCGGCGATAATACCACTATCCGTGAATTTGTAACTATCAATCGCGGAACTGTTGACAGGGAAAAAACGGTGATCGGCAGAAATTGTCTTATTATGGCCTATTGCCATTTTGCCCATGACTGTATTGTTGGAAACAACTGCATCATGAGCAATAACACCCAGGTGGCAGGTCACGTTACAATTGGTGACTGGTCAATATTGGGTGGCATGACGGCGGTTCACCAGTTTGTTCGAATTGGCCAACATTCTTTTCTTAGCGGTGGTTCATTAGTAGGTAAAGATGTGCCTCCATATATTAAAGCAGCAAGAACTCCTCTTTCTTATGCAGGAGTAAATTCTATCGGTTTAAAGAGAAGAGGTTTCGGCGTAGAAAAGATCAATCACATTCTTGATATTTATCGTTGCATATATAATAAAGGATTGAACACAACACAGGCTATCGAATACCTGGACGAAGAGTTTGATGCAACAGATGAAAGAGATGAGATCGTAACATTTATCCGCGAATCGAACCGCGGCATTATAAAACGCTTCACCAAAAACAGTGTGGATGAAGATATCGCTGACTGATGCGGGAAAACGCTTCAACCGCGACTGGATCTTTCGTCATCTTACCTACGAGTTTTCTGCAGGACAATCTTATGCTATCGTTGGACCAAATGGTTCAGGAAAATCTACTTTGTTACAAGTATTAAGCGGATCGATGCAAGTGAACGAAGGAATTGGAGAATGGTCAATTGACAATAAGCAATTAGAACTTGAAAAAGTTTATAATTATATTTCTATCTGTGCTCCCTACCTGGAAGTGGTAGAAGAAATGACGCTGATAGAATTCTTAAACTTTCATACTGGTTTCAAACCGTTTCTTTCTTCGATCACTTCAGAAAAAATAATTTCAATTCTTGGTTTGGAAAATGCAGTAAATAAACAGATCCGTAATTATTCTTCAGGAATGAGACAAAGAGTAAAACTTGCGCAAGCGATTTTTTCCGATGTGCCTGTGGTTTTATTGGATGAACCCTGCACCAATTTTGATGCAGCAGGTATTCAGCTTTACCATTCCTTAATTAATGATTACTGTAAGAACCGAATGGTAGTTGTAAGCAGTAATGATGAAGTGGAATTTTCTTTCTGCAAAGAAAAAATTTCACTTACGGCGTATAAATGAGATTGCTTTATTAATGCACATCACCGAGGTCAACTTTAACAGCAGACTTTTTGCCCTTTGCCATTAATATAAATGGTATACAAACAAGAAATAAGATCCCAACAAACATAAAAACATCCATATAGCTTAATACAGCCGCTTGTTTTGTTATCGAAATATCCATGAAGGCTAATGCCTGCTGTTTTGCGGTAATTATATCGTGGCCTTTTGCTATTAGTCCATTCTGCTTAGCAGCAAGGTTAGCTTGTACCGCAGGGCTATTTATATCAAGCTTGCTAACAAGAACACTTCGATGTACCATATTTTTGCGGGACATGTAAGTGATAATAACTGCTACTCCAAATGAACCTCCCAATTGCCGCATCATTCCCGTAAATGCTGCCCCTTCCCCTATCTCTCTTCCTTTTAATGTTCCAAGTGATAAAGCTGTGATCGGAATGAATAACATTCCCATTGCAACTCCCCGCAAGACAAGCATCCAGAAAAATGCTTCTTTACTTGTATCAGGCGTTAGAATTTTATAGCCCCACATACAGAAAAAGAAAAATAAAAGCATACCTGCTGATACGAGATATTGATGTTTGATCCCTGTTTGTAAAAATCTTCCGATCAATGGCATCATGAATGCTGTAGTGAGTGCTGCAGGTACAAATAAAAGCCCCGCTTGTGTAGGTGTCCAGCCTAATATTGATTGTGTATATAATGGTATGATGAAAGTAGAACCATACAAACCGAATCCCATAATAAATGAAAGTATGGTCCCTATCCGAAGGTTTCCATTCTTTAATACTTTTAGTTGGACAACAGGGTTTCGATAAGTTGTTTCCCGCCATATAAAAAAGAAGGCACCCAAAATACTCATCACCGTCAGTATAATAATTGTACTACTATTAAACCAATCATCTTCCTGTCCTTTTTCAAGAACATATTGAAGCGACCCGACAAAAACTGCAAGCAAACCAATACCGGCCCAATCAATATCCGATACAGCACTTTTCTCAGCATACTTTGGACTTCTTACAAATTGAAGTGTTAGCAAAGTGGCAATGATGCCAAGCGGAATATTGATATAGAAAATCCATTCCCATCCATAGTTCTGTGTAATATAACCGCCTAGTGGCGGACCCAGTGTAGGACCAATAATAACACCCATTCCATAAATGGCCTGCGCCATTCCGCGTTTTTCAGGAGGATAACTTTCTGTAATGATAGTTTGTGATGTTACCAATAATGCACCGCCACCCACTCCTTGCAGAAAACGAAAAATTGTAAGTTCAGTGATCGTATGTGCATTACCACACAAAAAAGAACAGATCGTAAAAAGAATAATTGATGCAGCAAAATAATTTCTTCTGCCAAACTGCAGAGATAACCAGCTTGTCATCGGAATAATGATCACATTCCCGATCGCATAAGCTGTAACTATCCAACCGATCTCACTCGTTGTTGCCCCGAGATTTCCTTTCATCTCGTTCAATGAAACATTGACGATCGTTGTATCAACTATCTCCAGCAATGCACATACAATGGCGGTGATAGTAATGATCACTCTCCGTGAACCATATTCAACTAATGAACTTGCCTGAACCATAATTAATCGTTGAATGTTTAATGGTTTAAATTCGTTTAATGGTTATTCTCAGGAACTTTAAACCACTCAACCCTTAAACCTTTAAACGTTTAGCTTAATCTAAATGAACATCTACCAATACATTCATTCCCGGTCTTAATTTTTTAACCAAAGAATCATTGGGGTTTGTAAACTCTATCTTTACTGGTAAGCGCTGTACTACTTTCACAAAATTTCCACTTGCATTATCAGGAGGAAGTAACGCAAACGTAGAGCCAGTAGCTGGTGAAAACGATGTAAGCTTTGCTTCGAATTTATGACCGGGATAAGCATCGACATTTATAATAACTTTCTGTCCTTCCTTCATTTTATCCAACTGTGTTTCTTTAAAGTTGGCTATTACCCAAACACTTTCGCTATGCACAATACTGAATACGGGCTGGCCTGCCTGGACAAACTGCCCCGGCTGCACATTTATTTTTGACACTAAACCGTCTTGCGGTGCAGTGATCACAGTATAAGAGAGGTTTAATTTCGCTGCATCTACATCAGTTTGCTTTTGATGAATAGTAGCATCAGCAATATTTATCTGCGATGCTGTAGCATTACTCTGCACGGCAACTGCATTTGTCTGTTGTTGTGCTTGTTTCTTTTGCTCCTCCAGGATAGTTAATTGTTTCTCGGAAGTTTGTTTTAAAGCCAATGCCTGTTCATATTGTTGTTGTGTAATTGAATGATCTTTGATAAGGTTTGCGTAACGATCATAATCTTGTGATGCACGCCACAAATTAATTTTAGCCGCTTCGATCTGTGCATCAATAGTTCCAACGGAAGCTTGCGATGTGGCAATATTTGCTTTTGCAGCAGAGGTAGTTGCTCTTGCGCTGTTAAGTGAACTTTGCGCTATTTGCAGAGCAGCTTGTGCTTGTTCTACTTTGATCACATAATCTCTGTCATCCAATATTAACAAGGTATCTCCCTTTTTTACTTTTTGATTATCTCTGACCTTAACATCCATAACATAACCAGCCACCCGTGGTATTACCGGGCTTATATCGGCGCTTACCTGTGCATCATCTGTATCTTCGTGATGAAGGCTATGCTGGTATTTTGAAATTCCAAACCAGCTACCGCCAATAACAAGTATGGCCAGTAGGATTATGAAAACAGGGTTTCTTTTTTTCTTGGTTGATTTCTTTTCCATCTTACTTAAATATTTTACTTGATTTACTTTTTTAATTCTGCGCTTAACAGACCTGATGTTTGCAATAACTTATGATAAGCAACAAAAGCATCTGCTCTTGCTAATGTATAACTCAGCCTGGCCTGCAATTGAGCAATATCTGCATCCAGCAGATCAGTAGTAGTGGCAAGACTATTATCGAATTTGTTTTTTACGATGCGATAATTTTCCTCTGCCTGTTCAACTGCTTTAGCAGAAACTTCAATTTTTTTGCGGTTGGTCATAAGGCTCAGGTAGCTTCTATTTACTTCCAGGCGTATATTATCGTCCATCATTTCTTCGGTGAATGTTAATTGTTTTACTCTTGCTTCCGCTTGCTGCACTTTTGATTTATTTTTCCAGAGTGACCCGATGTTGTAAGAAACTCCAACGCCAACATTCATCGCAGCAGGAACAGAAATAAAATCTGGAATATCTAACCCGATATAACCACCCGTTAATGCAAGACTTGGATATAGATCTCCTTTAGCAGACTTTACACCTGATTCAGCCGCTTTTTTTCTTAGATCTATCGCTTCAATATCTTTACGGTTAATTTTTGCTGCGTTCAAATAATCATCCAACACCCTGTTATCTTCTTTCTTTACAAGTCCAGTTGTGTCTAATATTAACTCCGTGGTAGTAGGTAAACCAAGCATCAAATTCATATTCACATTTGCCAGTTGCCAGCTATTTTCAGCATCTGATAAATTAAACTCCATATTGGATTCCCGCAATTGTGATTTTAAAAGATCATTACGTGCCAGCAAGCCATTTTTTTCCATACCCGTCAGCTCTTTTGTACGCTGTTGCGCCTCATTCAAATTTTCTTGTACTAGTCGTACAGCAGTTTTTGCTTTAAATAAATTGGCAAATGCTTCTATCGTATTCTGGATCACCTCCTCTTTATCATTTTCGGCATTAAGCATTTCAGCTTTCTCAAGAAATTTAGAAGACTCAATACCATATCGAATCTTACCTCCGGTATAAATAGGCAGCGAAACATTTACTAATCCATACAATGCCTGTGAAATTTTCGGTTGCTCAACTGGAGTGCCGCTCCCGCCACCATTATTATTGTTTTTTGTTTTAAGCTCTGCATTTACAGCGTTCAACCGTAAATAAGAAGCAGATGCTTTGGCATCGGGCAATCTTCTTTCAGTTGCTTCTTTCGCGGCAGCTGTTGCCTCTTCAATTTTTGCCTTGTTAATTTTTAACTGCTTGCTATTTTGAAGACCCAGGTCGACCGCTTCAGTAAGGCTTAATGTTTTCTTTTCCTGTGCGGTCATCTGTAACGAGAATAAAGAACAGATGATCAGCAGTAATTTCAGTTTATTCTTCATTGGTAAGTATTGCTTTAAATAATTTTTTTAAATGTTGACTTAATTTCTTCTTTAAGTGCTTTTGAAATTCTTCATCACTCATGTGTTGAAGATCATTGAGCTCCCGGTAATAAAATTGAGTGGCCACAAGATTATTGGCCGTACCGATCAGGGTAGCCATCATGAGTGGTATATCTATATTTTTTTTAAACTCGCCTTTTTTCTGCCCCTGGTGGATCAGCTTTGAGATCAGCTCCTGGTTTCTTTTTTTCATCTGGAAAATAAGTTCTGCTGTGATGCCTGTATGATTCAACACCTGCTCTCTTACCATAATGCGTGAAAAACATTGTTGCTGCATCATCTTATCGATGTAATGATCGATCAGGATATTCATTTTCTCCAATGAACTAAGCTCCTTGTTTTCTATTATGGTTTCCAGCTTCAGCTTAAAATATTCTCCGCGGTAACCGAATAAAGCTTCCAGTAGCTTATCCTTAGAACCGAAATAATAGGAGATCATGGCAAGGTTCACATTGGCTTTCTCCGCTATATCACGAACAGAGGTACCGTTGAACCCTTTTTCAGCAAAAAGGACCTCTGCTGTTTCCATAATCTGTATTTGTTTATCGTTGTATTCCATAATGGCTTTTTTAAAATCGAGGGCCAAAGTTAAACAAATGTTTGATTTAAACAAACGTTTAATTAATTATTTTTAAAAAATTCTTTGCCGAACTGAGGCACATAAAAATAACGGCCGTTCTTTTGAACGACCGTTATTAAATTATTTTAAAAGCGACTATTATTTCTTTCTATAAATAATTATTCTCTTTGCAATACCTGTTGCTTTCCCTTATCATTCCATGTTGTACGTTGGGTCCAGTTACCCATATCATCATGAGATTCATAAGTATACTTGGTAACTGTAGTTATTGTGCTATCCTTGCCCACATCATTGGAAAAAGAAAACTCAAACAATAATACTTGATGGAACAAGAATACCTGATAAGTTTTAACTCGCTTCCATTGCGCCAACTCTTTTTAATTCTTCCTTGCACTAAAAAACTTTTTCCACCAATTTTTTTTCATACATGGCTGTTCAACAAGTTTAAAATAAACAGCACTTGCCATTAAAACTATCATCACCAGCAATAAATAGGAAAGAATAAAATGTATTCCCCGATTCTCAATATTTATAAACCTCAGTAATCTTCCTGT
>DASYQG010000144.1:0-3621 GCA_036005825.1 Chitinophagaceae bacterium
CCTGCCGGTAGGCAGGTTTATGGTTTGTAGTTTATAGTTATTATAATCATCATCATCGATAAAAGCCGGTTTTTAATACCGGCTTTTATTTCTTCGGCGTTTTAAAATCGTTCTCTTTTTTCATCTTTACTTCGTCTGTCCTTACAAAAATGTAACCACGAATAAGCTTAAGGTGATTGTTATTGCATGAGGTGTCACCCTTGAAATCTAACGACTTATTAATAAGCATAGAATCTAAGACTGTAAGGTTAATAATTTGTCGAGTCAACATTAAAGTGTCAAAATATGATTCCCTGTCAAGATTTGGGTACATTTTTTTTAATTCAATGGTGTCATAAACTGGTCTGTAGATTGAATGTTGTCGGATAAAATTTCTTTTATAAATGTCAATGTGCTTTTGTGTCCCAATTCTCAACTCAGTGCAATACCTGCTATACGTGTCTTCAAATTTGCAGTTTATTAGCAAGGACTGTTGCTCACCATTTAGATTATCAGTAATTACTCTTTGTCCACACCAACCGCAACAAGGGGAGTAATAGCTTTGAATGGCAGTTTTGTTATCAGCATTTTTGTCGGCATAAATCGTAGCATAATGAACACAAGATGTTAACAGAAAAAATGTCGCTATAATGATTAGGAAGTGTCGCATAAGCTGGCTACTAACGGTAACGCATTGCCGAAGTGCCGGAAGTCTGTGATCCTACAGCTCGGGCGCGGCGTAACTTTATTTGTTTACGCCGCATTACTAAAGTACAATAGAATTGCTGAAGCTGAAATCATTTGTTGTGTCGCCGGCATTTTGGCAATGCAATGTTAGCGGCCGTTATTTTGTCGGCGGTGGAATATGTGGCAAGACGATATACGTGAGATCACCAAAGTCTACCGATGCGTTCGTTGGATGAAAGGTTTGTCGGTCTTTTAGAGCTGTCAACCAACCTGCAAATTCATAAAGGGATTTGGGGCCTTTGTGGCCATAAATTAGTACCCAGTTAATAGTGGTGTCCCGTGCGAGATAAAATTTGTAGGTTATCGCATCTTGCAAATTATTTTGGAAATAAACGGTGTCATATCGTGGGAAGTCAACTTTTTCAAGTAAACTGTCTAGCTTTTTTCGGTCATCTTTTTGAATTACACTATAAAATAGCTGCTTTGGTTTAGGAAATCGCTCCTGTAGAAAAATGGTGTCGTTTCCCGCAAATTTTATGGAATAGTTTTCAGATTCGGCGCTTGAGGAAAATACAAACGCATTGTATCTCGGATATTGTTTTGTCACGCCATGATTGCAGTTGAAAATTGTTAAGGCAACGAGACAGAATAAAGGAAGGAATTTCATTTGTCAATTTAGATGCTCGAACCGCATGCTTTCCATAATGGCAGCTAACGTTAAAGCATTGGCGATGTGGCGGAATTCTGTATTCGGTCTGCCTGGTGCCTCTGCTGATTAAAGATATAAAAGCTCATTGTTTATTCTGTTGCTCGGCGAAATTCGTCTGCCGAAACTGAAGTTGATTAGCGAACGAAAAGCTGAGAATATATTCGTCGCCCCGCCATATTGCCAATGCAATGTTAGGCGGTCGTACTTCGTCATTTATTGTCAATATATTCAACTGGAATGTGTCCATAGTTTTGTTTGTCTTTACCAACCAATGTCACATAAGCTCTTGTCAGTTTGAAGAAAGCTGCTGGGTCTTTTGTTATTCTGTCTAATAAAGCAGTAAATGTTTTGGCAATTGGTTTTAAAGTATTAAACCTTGGCTCTGGATTTGCCAGAAAAACATTTCCTGTATTTTCTCCGTCTAAAAAAATTGTCATGCAAGCGGGACCGCCGTTAACTTCTGCAAATGCTAACCACTTATGTTCACTTCTGTATAGTTCCTTTGTTTTATTGTAATCAATTGTCCATGCTAACTTACCATTGGGTAAATATTGTTCTGTAAATTTTGTCAAGTCTGAAACTGGGAGTTGTCTTAACAACGGTTTTTTAATGGCATTATTTGGAGTTATAGCTGTACCTAAAATAAAACCATTGTATTTAGAATAAAAATCCACAAAGTCATTTAACCTGCTGTCCGTACAAATTTCTAAAAGTTTGGTCAAGCCTTTTTTGTCAACGTTTTTTTCAAGTTTATTTTCTATTTGAACTTCTGTTGCTTCTTCGTCAGAATTGATATTGAACTTAACCTTTAGAAATGGTCTGGCTGGATAAAACAAGTCAAGAAACGTCCGCTTGGTCTGTATATTAGTCATTGTGGTTGATGTCACTTTAGTATGCCGCCTAACACATAAATTTATGCCGTTATAAAACAAAATTCAAAAAAAATGCCGTTGACTCTCAAACAATTAAACCTACCTTTTTCGTATTGTAACGGCGCCAATGACCCAATCGGATATAACCTTTTACTTTTATTCATCTCAAAAATTTGTCGGAAGTTTACATAAGAAATCATTCTTCATCGTGCTATGAAAAAACTTTTTATACTCTTTATACTTTTTATCACTTGTCTTTCATTCTGCTTTTTGATCAAAACAGATGAACCCGTATTCGTTCCGCCTAGTCCACAAAGAACAGGCGGCGATTCTGCCAAAGGGTATGATTATTTAATTAATGGCGATTATATAAGAGGCGGCGTACCGGAGATGGTTTTTAGAAAAACGATTGGCAAGCCAGTTATCTATCTAGAAAGGAATGCAGAGAATGAGGGCATTCCTCATGATTATACAGCAGTAAAAGCTTTTAATGGAGAAATTGTAATTGCGCCGAATTGTTTGCAATGTCATGCACAGGTTTTTGAAGACAAACTCTATATCGGTCTCGGCAATACATTTGTTGATTTCAGTGATAGAGAAACAATGAGTGTAAAGAACCTGGAAAAGGCTGAAAAGATTCTAAAAACACTCACACCTAAGAAATGGAAAGCAACAGAACATTTTTTTGAAGTGGCTAAAACTATCGGCCCGCAATTGTATACTGAAACAAGAGGAGTCAATGCTGCTGATCGTCTCGGTGCTGTACTTGCTGCACATCGGGACCCTGTTACGTTTAAATGGAATCCCGAAGCACAAATAAAAATTCCTGAACAAGTCATTCCTTCCGATGTACCTGCATGGTGGTTATTGAAAAAGAAGAACGGAATGTTCTACACTGCTTTTGGTCGAGGTGACTTCGGCAGATTTTTAATGGCCTCAAATCTTTTGACTGTAAATGATACAAGCGAATCCGCAGAAGTTGATGCTCACATGCCGGATGTATTGGCCTACATCAATTCATTAGAAGCACCGAAATATCCAAAAGAAATTAATGCTGCTCTTGCAGAAAAAGGAAAGATAATTTTTAATAGCACTTGTTCCGAATGTCATGGCACTTATGGAAAAGATGGGCAATATCCAAATTTGCTGATCCCGCAATCAACTATTCAAACTGATTCACTATTGCAGGCGACCAATTATTCTAACCCCGAGTTTGTTAATTGGTTTAACAAGAGTTGGTTCAGCACCGGCGATCACCCGGGAAAACTTGTTCCATTCAAAGGATATCTGGCTCCGCCATTAGATGGAGTTTGGATCACAGCTCCTTACTTTCACAATGGCTCTGTGCCAACGTTGGAAGCAGTACTTAACAGT
>DASYQG010000145.1:0-4429 GCA_036005825.1 Chitinophagaceae bacterium
ATTTCCAATTACGATTTTATTTGAGAATAAGAACATCCGCAGCGAAGATTATGCTAAACAAAGAAGTATACCAAGACCCGGACATGCTGATTGGGTAGCACATCAGAAGTTTGGCGGCAATGAAGATTATCGCGGTGGCGGGCATTTCAGCGCAAGATTAACAGCGGGGATTGTTGCAGCTGCAGGCATTGCAAAAAAATTAATGAAAAATGTTAGCATTCATGCTGAAGTTATAGAAATAGGAGGAGAAAAAGACCTGGAAAAAGGTTTGCAAAAAGCAATTGATGCAAAAGATTCTGTCGGTGGTATTCTTGAATGTAAAATAAATGGATTGCCCGTTGGTTTGGGTGAACCATGGTTTGATTCAGTAGAGTCTTCTTTAGCTCATCTTGTATTTGCAATACCAGCCGTAAGAGGCGTTGAATTTGGAACTGGCTTTGCTGCTGCAAGGATGTTTGGTAGCGAACATAACGATGCTATTTTGAAAATGGATGGTAAAACAAAAACTAATCATGCCGGTGGAGTAGTGGGAGGGATTACAAATGGAAATGAATTAGTATTTCGGTTGGCAATAAAACCAACGTCATCAACTCCAAAAGAGCAGGAGAGTTTGAATTGGGATACAGAACAGGTTGAAAAATTTTCGATCAAGGGGCGTCATGACCTTTGCGTTGCATTAAGAGCACCGGTAATTGTTGAAGCGGTAACTGCATTGGTGCTGGTGGACTTTATGATGCTGGAACAAAAAATTCCTCGTATAATTTCCTAAACACAAATCATGATTGATAGAAAAACTCTTTTTTTTGATTTACTTCAAAAAGAACTCAATCAAGAAGGATTTGTATACAAAAAAGCCAAGAATCAGTTTGTAAAAAAGGACGAAATGGGTAACGAATTCATTTATGAATTCAATATATGGCCTCAATTTAAAATGATTGAAGCTGGTTTTAGAATCCTTATCAAACAAGTTGAAGATGTAAAAAAGAAAGCATGGGGGAAACTGTATAGTAAATTTGAATCTTTAGGGAAAGAAAAACCTTATTTGACAAAAGAACCATCTGAAGGACACAGTTGGACAAATACAGAAGAAAATGTAAGATTAGCAGTTAAAAAGGAAATTGACTTTTATCATTCATCTTTAAAGGGATATTTTAGTAAGCACCTTGATTTAAAATACTTAGACAAAGTATTGAATACAATACCGGGAGAAGAATTATATATATCTCACAACGCAATTTTTTCCTGCTTCCTAGCAATCATAGTAGCAAAACTGGTCAACAACCCCGATCTCGATAGTTTATTTCCAATTTATAGAGCAGTTGTTGAAAAGTTTAATGGTAATTATTTAAATGAATATGATTTATTGCAGAAACACTTGCTGCATCACGATAAACTTACTCGTTAATATATTCCCCATACACTCTATCTCCGAAATAAGTGAAATATTTTCTTCTATCGAAACTGGTGTTTGACAAAAGTGAAAAAATAAATCCATTCTTTTCCACCTGTACCGTATGATAGATCAGTCCATTTGGATTTTCCTTTAAAATAATTTTTATCCTTCCATTTAAGGCTTGATGATCAATAAAAGCAGTGTCGGCAATAGTTTTAAATGGAAAGACTTCTGAAATCTTTCTTTGCATTAGCCTGCTCCTGTACCATGTACCGCCAGTCGGGCTAACCAAAGGTTTGCCATTATAAATAACTATGCTGTCATTGTAAGCCAGAACAAAAAGATTGTTCTTTTTATCTCTTTGCAACCAATCGGTAAACTTTTTTGTATGTAAACTGTCTTCATAACCATAATCACTATCTAAAAAACAGATGCGTTCAATATTGCTGGGTATTTTTTCTACAACATCTAAATAACCAAAAATGAAGCTGCCACCTCCGCTATGCCCATTCAAAATAATTTTTGGCTGATACTCTTTAAACAGCCCGGATAGGCTATCGACGATATTTTTAATTTTTACTTTTGAGTTTTCAATTGTTCTCTTCCATGTTGGCCAGCTTTTTTGATTGGCCATTAGATAGACAACGATATAATTATTCTTTTTGTCTAAATTTCTTGCAAACCTGGTTTGCGCAGCTATATGCTGGATATTAAAATGCCAGTCATCGCCGGGTTTCATTTCCTTTCCTTTTGTCCATTCAATGCTGTTACCATTTGGTAAAGCAAAAAAGACCAAATAAGTTTTTCCTTTCTTGCTAAAATGCAACGGTGCATTAATGTTTATCGTCACACTATCGTGCCCGTTTTTGATCCATAACTCCTGTTCCTTAAAACTTCCGGTTTCACTAAATCCTTTTAATATTTGTGAGTGTGAGAGGTTTACACAGCATGTTAAAAAAATAACAATAGAGATTACTTTATAACAAGAACGATTCATTACTTTGTCCAATTGCAAAAAAAGGAAAATTAGCATAAATCTATGAATCGTCTTAGCAAAGTTTTTTTTGTTACCAATAATCAAAGATTGATCACAGCAAGTTGCCTGGCCATTTTTGTCTTTTGTCTATTCTCATGCAAGGAAAGAAGAAAGCCTGAAGAAAAAGTGATAGTGAAAGCGCCTGAAAAAATGGACGATAAAGTGAAAGATCTAATCAAGAGCTTTCTTGAATATTCTGCATCCAAAAATGGGCGGCTTGATGATTCAATAGTACTTTATCAATTGCCCATTCTTGCCGATATATATAACCAGAAAGCATTTTCACCACAATGGAGCAGCTCTCAAAAATGGTTGACACAAGGTGATTCACTTTTATTATTTATAGAGAACGCAAAGTTGTATGGACTCTTTCCAACCGACTATCATTCCCATCAATTATCTATGATCAAAAAATTATTTGCTGCGGATGCATTTAAAGATAAAGAAACACAAGACGCTGCAAGCTGGGCCAGAGCCGATCTTATGCTAAGTGATGCCTTAATAAGTATTTTTCATGATATCAAATTGGGAAGGTTGCCGAACGATAGTATTACACTGCGAAAAGATTCAGTATTATCAGAAGATTTTGTTTCTTCTAAATTCAATGCGGCTGCATCCGGTCTTTCGCTTGATGTGATCGTTTCAACACTCGAGCCCAAGTATAAAGGTTATCGTGAATTAAAAGATGCGGCCAAAATTTTTCTTGAGAAAGCTGATTTTAACCCGATCACTCAAATTAGTTTTCCCAATAAGAACCAACAGGAGTTAAGAGCAGCTGTGGCTAAAAGATTTTTTGAAACTGGTTACATTGATTCAACTTTTACAGAGGTCGATTCGTTACATCTCGCATCAATTTTAAAAAGATTTCAGAAGGATAAAAAACTTACAGTAGATGGAAAGATCGGCGCACAAACGATCCGTATGCTCAATTTATCCGACCTGGAAAAGTTTGATCATATAGCTATTACAATGGATCGGTATAAAATGCTTCCTGATTCATTGCCTGAGAAATATATTTGGGTCAATATCCCTTCTTATTCATTGAAATTAATCAGCAATGATACGTTGGTGTTAAGCAGTAAGGTTGTTGTAGGGAAACCCCAAACAAGAACTCCTGTACTTACCAGTGCTGTTTCTGAAATGATCACTTATCCACAATGGACAATTCCAGCCAGTATTATTGAAAAAGAAATATTGCCGGGATTAAAAAAAGATACGGCTTATCTCAGAAAGAAAGGATATATGTTATTGAATGGCAAAAATGAAGAAGTTAGTCCTGATTCTGTCAATTGGGCTAAGTATAAAAAAACAATTCCTTTCAAGGTGATCCAGGGCAGCGGCGATGATAATGCACTGGGTGTTCTGAAATTCAATTTCAACAATAATTATTCGGTTTATCTGCATGATACCAATCAACGTTCTTTCTTTAACAATGACTCCAGGGCTTTGAGTCATGGTTGTGTTCGTGTGCAGGAATGGCAAAAAATGGCTTATTATATCATGAATAATGAAAACAGTTCAAGTACAAATAGTAAAGTCAAGCCAATTCCTGTAGATTCACTTACTCATTGGTTGGAAATAAAAGAAAAACACAGCATACCTATACGTTCGAAAGTACCGGTTTTTATCAGGTATTTTACCTGTGAAGTAAACGACGGACAGATCAATTTTTTTGAAGATATTTATGGCGAGGACAAGAAAATGATAGAACTACTTTTTGCTAATAAAAAGAATGGTGAATGAGGTTATTTTTTTTTATTGGTTGTTTTATTGCCGGTAATTTCTTATTTGCTGGTGATACTACTGAGGTCAAAGGAGCGAAACCAAAGATCCTCTATGGTACGGCAAGTTTTTATTCAAATAGTTTCAATGGTAAGAAAACAGCCAATGGTGAAATTTATTCTCATAAGAAAATGACGGCTGCGTGTAATGTATTACCTCTCGGTACATGGATAAAAGTTACAAACCTTCAAAACGGAAAGAGTGTAGTTGTAAAAACA
>DASYQG010000146.1:0-5611 GCA_036005825.1 Chitinophagaceae bacterium
GATTACTCACAAAATCTATGTTTCGCATTAGCCTTATGGAATCATAAAGATCCGATATTGAAAGAGAGGATGTTCGGGTTATCCAATTCAGAAGGAAATCATGGAGAAGATTGCAAAGAGTTATATTATTACCTGGATAATACACCCACTCATAGCTATATGCGGATGTTATATAAATATCCGCAAGCAGAATTCCCTTATGAAAAACTAGTTAAAGAGAACAAGCAACGTAATAAGTCAGAGCCTGAATATGAATTGCTGGATACAGGGATTTTTGATCGTAACGAATATTTTGATGTATACATAGAATACGCTAAGGTTGACAGTACAGACATTATGATCCGTATAAATGTCATCAATCGCGGTGCCGATACAGCTGAACTAACAGTGATGCCAACTCTCTGGTTTAGGAATGAATGGACATTTGATCCAGATATTGTAAAACCAATCATGCAGTTGGCTGCAAACGATTGTGGCCAATATATTTCTGCAGATCATCCGGGGCTGGGCACTTATCATTTGTATTTCAACGAACCATCAGAGATCTTATTTACAGAAAATGAAACGAACCAGGAAAAGCTATTCGGAGTACCTAATCCGCATCCTTTTGTAAAAGATGCTTTTCATGAAGTGATCGTGAACGGTAAAACCAATTTGCTGCAAGACAAAACAATTGGTACCAAGGCTGCAATAGTTTACCGGTTAAAACTAAAAGGATTTGGTGAAGAAGAGATTCACCTTCGATTAACTAAAGCAGAGGTTACAGGACCACCGCTGGAGAAGCCTGGCAAAATTTTTGACCACCGCCTCCAGGAATCAAATGAATTTGGTAAGTGTATTGCACCGGTCAATGCCGATCCTGATCTTGCCCATATTATACGGCAAGCAATTTCCGGACTGTTATGGAGCAAACAGTTTTATTATTATGAAATTAATGAATGGCTTATAGGTGATGAAGGCGCTCCACCACCACCTCCTGAAAGATTTTTAGGCCGCAACAATGAATGGAAGTTTCTTTCTAATCGCGATATAATTCTTATGCCTGATACCTGGGAGTATCCATGGTATGCTGCATGGGACCTGGCATTTCATTGTATTCCCGCTGCGTTTGTAGATCCGGGATTTGCAAAACATCAAATGATTCTCCTTCTCAGGGAATGGTATATGAATCCGATGGGACAATTGCCAGCATACGAATGGAATTTTTCTGATGTCAATCCTCCAGTACATGCTTGGGCAAGTTTAAATATTTACAGAATAGAAAAAACAGTTCATGGAAGAGCAGATGTTGATTTTCTGAAAAGAGTATTTCAAAAACTGCTGATCAATTTTACATGGTGGGTCAATCGAAAAGACAAAGATGGAAATAACATTTTTGGAGGCGGGTTTCTTGGATTGGATAATATTGGGGTGATCAACCGGAATGAAATACCAGAAGGTTATACTCTTGAGCAGGTAGATGGCACCAGTTGGATGGCTATGTATGCACTGAATATGTTGGACATTGCTCTTGAGATCGCTAAAACGGATCGCACATTTGAAGATGTAGCTACGAAATTTTATGAGCACTTTGTATATATCTCTGCATCGCTGAATGAAGATCGTCTCTGGCACAAAGAAGATGATTTTTTTTATGATGCACTGGTCAATCCGCAAGGAAAATTATTCCCGATACAGGTCAGGTCGATCGTAGGACTTAGTGTATTGTTTGGTGTATCTGTAATACCAGGTGAAACCATGTCAATGCTGAAGGATTTTGAAAGACGAACTGAATGGTTCAAAGATTATCGTAAAAAACATGATCGCTACCTGCCTAATGAAGAAAGAAAAGAAGATAAAGCAATATTGCTTTCTATTATCAATAAAGAAAAACTTGAAAAGATACTGAGAACAATGCTTGACGAAAATGAATTCCTGGCGCCAGGCGGTATCCGAGCTTTATCAAAATATCATCAGCAGCATCCGAGGCATTATTCGCATTCAGGTATAAACTATGATATCAGCTATGACCCGGCTGAATCCACTTCAGATATGTTTGGTGGCAACTCCAATTGGAGGGGACCGGTTTGGTTGCCGATCAATTATCTTTTGATCAAATCGTTAAAAAAGTATCACCAGTTTTATGGCGATACATTTAAATTGGAATATCCAACAGGCTCTGGCAACTGGCTCAATCTCGGTGAGATCTCACATGAACTTGCTCAACGTGTTATTAGTATTTTCAGAAAAGATGCAATGGGCAACCGACCGGTACATCGGGATTATGCTGAGTTTTATAATCGTCCCGAAAACAGGGACCTGATATTATTTTATGAATATTTTCATGGTGACAATTCAAGAGGTGTTGGAGCTTCTCACCAAACAGGATGGACAGCATTGGTGGCAGAACTTATCAATGACTATACGTGGGAGTGGGAATAGATAGATTATAATAATGAAACAAAAGATTGCATCAAGACGGACATGAGCTTTAATTTATGCAGGTCAGGATTTTTGATATCTAATTACTTTAACTTCAGAATACATTTTTCTTAAACGTGTACCATTAAAACTTAATTTATGAAAAAAATCATTTTAGCATTCGCTCTGTTTGCGTGTTGTGGTTTTAGCCAGGCACAGACGATTGATCCTAAAACTATTTCTAAAACAAAAGAATTTATTAAACCACCAGCTATCGGTGATGTTGGCACAACAACCAATAGCATTGTAGATGATCTTACCAGCAAACTATCATTGGCTGCAGCTCAGAAGCCGAAACTTACAGATGCGATCAGCGGATTTCTTACAAAGAAAAAAGACATTCTGGGTTTGGCTGATACCAGCCCCAAAAGCTATCTTTCTAAATTTAACCCATTGCAAAAAGGGTTATTTGATAAAATAAAAGATATTGTAGGAGCATCCGCTTTTACCAAATTTCTTGGATTGAAACCATCTGGCGCAGGAGCCGCCGGGAATTTATTAAGCAATCTTTTTTTCTGAAAAACAGAAGCAATTACAAAAGACAAATAATTATAATACGGATATAAGCTCCCGGGAGATCCAGGAGTAAACTCTTTTATAATCTGTAATAAAAGAAAAACATTACTTTTAATCAAAACCATTACAATATGAAAAGAGTTTGGGTATTATTGGCAGTTATTAGCACAGTTTTTTTTGCGGCTTGTTCATCCACTAAAGAATCTACCGGCGTATGGGTTAATAAAGAAAAAATAGCAGGAAAATCATACAGTAATTTTTTTGTTATTGTTATGACGGCTGACATTGAAGCGAGGGTAAAACTGGAAAATGAGATAGCGGCTACCATTGTGTCAAGAGGGCATAAAGCAATTAAAAGTTATGAAGTGTTACCCGCAGATCTTAAAGATCCTAAGCCACCAGCTGTAGATGCGCTTATTGAAAAGATAAAGGCCAGTGATTGTGATGCTGTTTTCGTGGTTTCTTTATTAGATAAAAATGATGAGATACGATACACCTCGGGAGGCACTCATTATACCCAGCAGACTTATTATTCATGGGCCGGAACTTTTTTTGGATACTACAGTCATTATTACTCTACAGTGTCTTCTGCCGGGTATTATTCAAATGATAAAACTTATTTTATGCAGAGCAATTTATTTGATAAAGCCTCCCAGGAATTGATGTTCTCTGTGCAATCTGAAATATTTAATCCCTCTTCTTTAGCCAGTGGCAGCAGGACTTATATTTCCACTTTGTTGAAGCAATTAGAAAAAGCAAAATTGTTGAAAAAGTAATCGATAAAAATCTTCATCATGCCAAAACCAATAATAAAAAAATGGTGGGTGGGGCTGATCCAGGGTATCATGTTAATTATCCTGAGTATTTATATTTTCAATAATCCTCTTAATGCACTGAAAGGTCTCTCTGTTTGGATCGGCATATTAATATTATTTACTGGTCTTGTTGGAATAATATCATGGATGGCAGCTGATCGTGATAAAAAAAACACTTCTCTCTTATGGAATTTCCTTACGATCCTGTTTGGAATAGTAATGTTGATGAACTTATTTACAACGACGAGAATTGTTGAGATACTCTTTGGATTATGGATGGTGTTTTTGGGTTTACATTTTATTGAACAAGGGATAGTATTTATGAAGCATCAGCCCTTGCGGTGGGTAACTGTTATTGCCGGGGGTCTGTGTCTGCTGCCTGCTGTCGTGTTGATCTTTAATCTTGGCACAGGTATGGGTGCTAATCTTTTTTTAGGAGTTCAACTACTTCTGGGCGGTATTGCTTTAATATTTATTTCTTTCGCAAGGAAAGGAGTGGCTGGTAGGATAGAAGATAGGGCCTACATGAATCCTTGATCTTATTAGTGAACATTTTGCAAATTATGATTGGAGCAGTTCAAAAAAAAATGGATAATTAAGGAAGGGTCAGATCAAATATGATCCTCTTTGTATTCAGCAAATCATTATTTTCCTTTCAGCAACTGCTGATCGGTTATGTTGGACAGCGGGGGAGTTTTAGAAATATCATCTTCATATTGAATATCCACTCTTAATCCTTTCAAGCCAACAACACCTTGCAAATCTTCAAGATCATGATGCTCGACGCCAGGCTTCAATAGTTTTTGATTTTGTAAAAACTCAATGTATTCTAAATATTCTTCGGCGTCTTTTGGTTGGCTATAAACAATTGCGATCTTACCCGGTTGAGTGAACCTTTCGTTAGTATCTTTTATATGCACTTTGTCAATTCTTTTTTTCACTATCTCATAACGGATATTACCGGCGCCATCTACGTCAAATTTTCTTTCATCGGCACGGAATCTTATAGCGATAGGGGTACTATGTACAAGGATCAATTGAGTTGTTTTCATCGGGTGACTTAACTGTTTGCACAATTCATTCGTCAGCCTGGCGGCTTTTGCCAATGCCGTCAATTGCCACATCCTCATATTGCGCAGGTATAATTCATCAAATTTTTTTCTTGGAGAAACTGTTTGGCCTATATAAATATTGAACTCAACACCATCTGTTACATAACGTTCAAAATAATGAGGGAAAATTTGTTGAACTGAAATTTGCTCCCTGTCGACAAACCGGCTTACCTGTTCATTTATTTTTGAAATGCTTTCTTCAAATTCTTTTCGGTGATGATAGATCATCCCGATATTTTTATCTAATGCGGCAAAATATGCATCTATATCTTTTTGTATCGCCGGCGCCGTTCCTTTCAAATGTTTGAAAATGGAAGCTACCTGGTTTTGCAAAAAATCATGAATGATCGTTTCCTCATCACTTAACAATACATCGCTGGCCGCAGAAATATGTTTATCTATTTTAAATTGTACTTCCTGTAACAACGGAAATGCCATACTCGCCTGGGCTTTTTTTATTACAGCAGCTGCCATTTGCAATTGCTCAATAAAATCCAATTGAATCGATTGTGATCTTTCAACAGACGAATTACGAACGTCAATAGCGCCATATAAAGGGAAGACAGAATCGAATGCTATTTTTTCCGGTTTAGGATCTTTGCCTTGCTGTTTTTGAATAATATAATTGTATGCTGCTTCGGTAAATTTCCATTCAACGGATGGCTGCACGGCGGTAAACTGTTCTTTGATCACTTTATCAATTTGGTT
>DASYQG010000147.1:0-6347 GCA_036005825.1 Chitinophagaceae bacterium
AAGAGATCGGCAAACTGTTGGGAATTTCTAACGGTACATCTAAGTGGCATTTAAGTGAAGCTCGGAAACTATTAAAACAAAAAATTGAAACACGTTTTAAAAAAGATTTTTTAAAATATGCAATCTGAATCAAACCATATCGACAACTTTTTTCGCCGTAAGGCAGCTGCTTCTGTTGCCAATAAAAGCAATGTGGATGCCCATTGGAAACAAATGCAGGAAATGCTTAAACTTCAACCTGCTTCAAAAACATCAAAGACCATCAATTACAAAATAATTTTACAATACGCAGCTATTGTCCTGCTTATTGCTGCCGGTCTTTACCCCGTTTTTCAAAAAAACAAAGACAATAAAAGCATTACCATTAAACCGTCCGATGAAAAAAACAGTTTACCATCATTAACAATCGCTGATAGGCATGTAAGCGACAGCTTGACTCCTATCCCGACCAATAGACCTGAGATCAAATTGGTCACAAGCATAAACAAGAGAAAAGAGAAAACCATTTGGAAAGAAGAAAAATCCAATGAATTGAAAGTTGAACCATCTCATGAAAAAATTTTACCACCAAACAACAGATCATTAGCTGTAGCGAAAGAGGAGATCAAACATGATAATGCCGGTATATTTAAAAAATTTAATGCTGATATCAGTAAGCAAGCTGAGCATTTTATAATTAATACTTCATTTGACACAACACTGACATGCAAAGAAGGCACTACTGTTTTTATACCTGCAAATACTTTTCAAGCATTGGGAGGAGGAACAGTAAGCGGCCCGGTTACAATTTCTGTAAAAGAGTTTTACAGCGTAGCTGATATCATTAGTAACAATCTGGCAACAACTTCAAATGGCAAGCAATTGATAACAGGTGGTATGCTTAACATTAGTGTCATTGCAAATGATGAGTCTTTACAAATAAAACAAGGCGCATTCATAGATCTGAAAATGCCTACAAGAGTTTTTAGCTCGGATATGCAACTATTCACCGGAGTGGAAAATGCGGTGATGCTCACTTCTGTTAATGAAGAAAAACCAATTTTAAAAGGAATAGTCGATACAGTAACCAAAACGATTCGGATCGATACCGTATCAAGGGAAAGTTCCTCAACCGATAGAGCTGTTTTTTTTAACCAGGGAATTAATTGGATACCGGCTGGCCAACAACAATTTTTTATCGATGATAAAAAGAAAGAGATCACACTTTTTGACGTACAGGATAACTCCCGCGTTGTTTATCGTGGCAACAAGTCCATTGCAAAGTATTTGATCCCTCATGATTGCCCCTTAACTGTCGATGAGATGGAAACTATACTGAGAAGCAAATACGCTAGACGCTATGACAACATTAAAGTAAGAAGGGCATGGAAACCGTTAAGCAAAAAGAGAAGAATAACATATCCTACTGATTGGATACATGATGAATATTTCGTGGGAGATAGCCTTATTATTCCATTGAAATATGCGATGAGTCGTAAGATGATCACCCGAGATGATAGTTTGCGTTATGAAATGGAGTTTAAAAAGAAATATGAAGAAGCAGTAAAAAGAGGCAATGTATATACTAATTTTATTTTGAAAAAGAACGCTTATGATTTTCGTATCACTGGTTTAGGTTGGATAAACTGTGATAGATTTTTAAATTACCCGCCAGGACGACTAAGTGAATTTTATGTAAATACTCCTGAAGGCTACGAGGGGATCTATTTTGCGTCAATGCTGATATTTGAAAAAAACAGATCAGCGATGGGAGGATACTGGAATACCAACGGAAGGATCAGTTTCTCAAAGATACCTTTGGGTGAAATAGTAAATCTTGTTTGTCTTGGAGCAAAAGATGGAAAGATGTATGCTGCTGTACAACAATTTTCTGTTGAAAGAGATCCAAAAATTGTATTGAAGCTTGAAGAAATTACTCCGGAAGAATTTAAAGAAAAATTGAGCAGGTTTGGAAATGTACAGGGAATCAACTGAACACATTACTATTAGAATTTTCAGCAATTGCTTTCCCTGCAACAAACCCACTCGTCCATGCATGTTGAAAATTAAAGCCGCCAGTTATTCCATCGACATCCAAGACCTCACCGGCAAAGAAAAGACTCGGAATTTTTTTACTCATCATCGTGTTTGCATCTATTTCATTCAATTTAATTCCGCCAGCTGTAACAAATTCTTCTTTAAAAGTTGTTTTTCCTTTTACCTCGCATTCATAACTACATAAATTCTTTATAAACCGATTTTGTTCTGCAGAAGGAAGATCAGCCCAACGCCATCCATTTTTTATTCCTGATTGTTCTGCTAAAAACTCCCATAATCTTGATGGCAAGCCAAAAGAATTCTTATTGATCACTTTTTGCGAAGCATTTTCAATTCTTAATTCCTGAATTTTTTTTCTAAGATTCTCCTCATTATAATCCGGCAACCAATTGATAATAATTCTTAATTCATAATCCTTAATTTTTAATTCCCTTGCTCCCCATGCACTCAATTTTAATACCGCCGGACCGCTCAAGCCCCAATGAGTAATTAATAACGGTCCTGCTTCTTCCAGTTTTGAGTTTTGAATTTTGACTTTAGACTTTTCTACACTTACTCCCATCAATTTCGTGATTGGGTGATTTGGCAAATTGAAAGTAAATAATGAAGGAACAGGCTCTTCAATTGAATGTCCAAGTTCTTTCAACCAATCAAACATGGATGATTTTGGATAGCCACCACTTGCAATGCAGACATAGGCAGAAGTCAGGAGCCGGGAGTCAGAAAGTTTTATTGACCATTTCCCATTCACCATTGACAAATTTTTCACTTCCTTATTCATCAATATCTCCACACCATACTTATTCGCTTCTTTCAGCAAACACTCAATAATTGTTTGAGATGAATCAGTAATTGGAAACATTCTTCCATCATCTTCTGTCTTCAACATCACTCCTCTTTCTTCAAACCAATTAATTGTATCAGCAGTAAAGAACTGGTGAAACGCTTTTTTTACAAAATGCTGCCCCCTTGGATATCGTTTACTTATTTCTGCAATATCAAAACAGGCATGAGTAACATTGCAGCGACCGCCGCCGCTCACTTTTACTTTTGAAAGCAGCTTACTGCTTTTCTCAATAATGGTAACCTTTAATGAACGATCCATCCGTGCAGCATTTATCGCACAGAAAAATCCTGCCGCCCCTCCACCAATTACGATTAGTTGCTTTGACACTTCACAAAAATGAAGAATTATTAATTATTAATTACTAATTATTAATTATCATTACAGAGACATGCTTTATTCAATTTTAAAAGTCCTCGTTCGGCTTGCTGCCAAAATCTTTTGCAGGAAAATTATTATCAATAACCGGGAGCTATTAAAAGAAAAAGGTCCGATGATACTCGCATGCAGCCACCCTAACTCATTTCTTGATGCCGTGCTGATGGATATACTTTTTAAAAAACCGATTTGGTCATTAACAAGAGGTGATGCATTTCTAAATAAAAAAATAACCAGGCTTTTCTATAAATTAAAAATGTTACCTGTTTACCGTCCAAGTGAAGGCGTGGAAAATCTTTCTGAGAATTATAAAACTTTTGATGCCTGTATTGAGCTTTTCAAGCGACACCAAATCGTTCTCATTTTCAGCGAAGGGCTTTGCATGAATGAATGGCATTTACGTTCATTAAAAAAAGGGACTGCAAGACTTGCTTATAAATGCCAGCAGGAAAATATTCCCTTAAAGATATTACCAGTTGGTCTCAACTACAGTTCATTTAAACGATTTGGGAAGAATCTCTTTGTCAACTTTGGAAATATTTTTACAGCAAATGATTTTGATGAAAATCTAAGCGACGGTGCATGGAACCAGGTTTTTAACAATACGCTCCAACAAGAACTTCGTCCGCTTGTTTTCGAGATCGACAAAAAAGATAAAACAAAACAAAAAGAATTGCTGAGAATACAACCATCATTGCTCACAAAAATTTTACTTGCTGTTCCAGCGGCAATTGGCTGGCTTGCTCATGCCCCACTTTATATGCCAATAAAATATTGGGTATTTAAAAAATATAGCAAGTCCGTGCATGTTGATTCAATGCTGATCGTCATTCCTCTTTTTAGTTATCCATTTTATCTTCTATTTATTACTCTTATACTTTTTTTTACTTTAAATACCTGGTGGGTGTTTTTTGTTTTTATTATTTTTCCATTTACTGCATGGAGTTATGTGCAGATGAAAGAGCAGTTGGATAAATGATCAATAATCAGCAAAAAATTGAATAAGCATGACTTTACTCCCCATAAAACAAACACTCGAAGAAAACGAAACCTTTGCCAATAATTCTTTGTGCAATGAAAGCCTCGGTATGTGTATTGAGTTTTATAAAAAAGTTGGATTTAATCCTCCATGGATATGTTATTATGCTGAAGAAAATGGAGAGCTGATCGGCAATGCTGCTTTCAAAGGAAAACCAATTAATAATTCAATTGAGATCGCTTACGGCACAATGGAAAAGCATCGACAACAAGGCGTAGGCACAAGAATTTGTAAACAGTTAGTTGAATTATCATTGGCCACCGATCCTTCGGTAAGAATTACAGCAAGAACACTTCCTGAAAAAAATTATTCAACAAGAATATTAGAGAAAAATAATTTTATTTTGCTAGGCTTCGTAACTGATCCCGAAGATGGTGAAGTATGGGAATGGGAATACAGGAAATAAAAAAGCCACCCCGATTTTATCGGGATGGCAGATCCTAAACCAAACGCTATGAGAAAAAAACACTACCTGTTTACCATCAGGACACTGGATCTTTTCATTATATTATTTCAAATTCAACGATTAACCGGCAATGAACCGTCCTCGTTTTAAGCGTGGCAGAATAAATATTTTTATCAGTAAAACGGTAAGTATAATCATATTGAACTTTTAAATGATCATTGATCTCATTTTCTTATTTCCAAACATTATATCTCAGCAATATTTCGTGTGAATTGGATCCTTTTTCATAAATACTATATGGTGTATTATAAATATCAAATGCATAACCTACGGTAAACTTCTTGCTGATATTTACACCCGCCGATAAAAGAAAACTTTGATTGATCCGGTATCCAATACCCCACCAGAAAACTTCATTGTGCTCCACTCGTGCACCGACCTGGAATTCCTCCGGAGCATTTGGTAAATAGATCAAAAGAAAATTGGGAGTGATGGTCGTGGCGTCATCCATTTTTATTTTGTAACCGCCATGCAAATAATAGTGCCTGTACAAACGACCTTCTTCTCCTGATGAAAGATTACCGTTATAAAATCCAAGCTTTGACTGGATCAATTGGGAAACAGAAGCGCCGATTTGTAATTTTTTTCCTGAATAAGCAATACCAAATCCTGCATCAAACTTGAATTTATTATCGCCACTGCCAAGCACAGGGTCAGTACCAAGTGTTTGTTGCAGCTTATCTACGTCAATTGAATATTGCAATCCTTTTGCTTCAATACCCAATGAAAGTGTTGCATCATTCTTCATTGGAATATGTTTTGCAAAAGCAAATTGTACTCCTGTTCTTGATGTTGGTCCTGTTTGGTCATTATAGATGTAACCGCCAAGCCCGATCTTGTGTTCTGGCAATGCAAAAGAACCAAACAATGTCGCAGTCTTTGGGCTACCGCTTACACCTGTCCATTGATTGCGATAGCTAACACCAATCATTCCTTTCATCATCATTCCCGCCATTGCAGGATTATGAAGCACACCTTGCATATCGTACAAGGAAGATGTTTGTAGCTGTTGTGCTTTACCAATCGTCATTACACAAAGCAGCAGTATGATCAAAAAATTCTTTTTCATGTTAGTTAGTTTAAAAATTTTATCTCAAGATTGTTACATCACCTTTTACTATTACGGATTTTCCATTAATCAGAAAATAAGTGATCGCATAATAGTAAGTGCCATCAGGTACTGGCTTACCATTAAAGGTCCCGTCCCAATTATTCTGATAATTTTCATTTATATAAACTTGCTGACCGTAGCGATTAAATACAACTGCTTTTACACGGTTTGTACATCCCGTGCCATTGGTAACGATCCAGCGGTCATTGGCTCCATCACCATTTGGCGTAAATGCATTCATCACTTTTATACAATAAGGTTGTACAGTGATCTTTACATCATCTGTTGAAGTACAGTTATCCGTATTCTTCACTGTCATTGTATAAGTAGTCGTTACAGATGGTTTTGCTATAGGAGAAAATGTATTCGCACCTGTTAATGTGCCCGATGGTGTCCATGCAACAGAAACAACGTTGCTTGCATTGCCTTGTAATTGTGCCTCATCACCGTCAACGATGGTCTGATCATTGCC